>CADAJV010000023.1 GCA_902788275.1 uncultured Bacteroidales bacterium
CACGCAAAAGACTCGGAATAAAAGTCTTATGTCTGTTCTAATCAACGCTGCTATGCAATAAACATACAACTAACGCAGTCAGAATTGGCTGCATTATGAGTAATCTGTGCCAACATCTATATTATTACCATAATTAATGGTTATTGGTTATAGGTTATTGGTTATAGATATTTTAGTCCTCAAGTCGGCCTTGGTAAATCTCAAATTTCAATTACAAACAATTCTGTGTGAGTTTTTTCTCACTTTAGCACACTACAAAGCCGAAAATCACGTTTTATTATTAAGCAGAAGGTCAGAATAAATGTTTTTGACTATATTTGCAGAGATTTGACGGCAGAACAGACATACAATGAACACCACATTCACCCTAAAAGACTGCGGCCCCATTGAGCTGCCCACCCATACCGATCAGCGCGGCAGCCTCACAGTGGTTGACGATGCCACGGCATCGCTGCTTCCCTTCAGGCCTGAGCGCATCTTCTGGATTCACGGTACCAACGCAGGTGCAGTGAGGGGCGAGCATGCCCACCGCACATGCTGGGAGATGGTCTGCGCCGTGAGCGGCAGTTTCAGACTCACTCTCAGCGACGGCCACGAGGAGCGGACATTCCTGATGGACTCCCCCACCAAGGGGGTAGTCATTCCACCCATGGTATGGTGCAGGCTTGAGCATTTTGCCCAAGGCACCGTCTGCCTCACCATTGCCTCTGGCAGCTACGATGCCGAGGGCTATATCAACGACTTTGAGAAACTGAACAGATAATACATATATATGGTAACAGCGCTCAGATACACTGGCGACATGGCCCAGCAGTGGGACGACTTTGTAGGCCGTGCCCGCAACTCCACCCTGCTGCACCTGCGCAGCTACATGGACTACCATGCCGACAGGTTTCAGGATGCCTCGCTAGTAATGATTGACGACAAGGACCACATTGTGGCTCTACTGCCTGCCAGCATCAGTGGTCAAGACAATGGCGTCGTCATCTCTCACGGCGGCCTCACCTACGGCGGCTACATCATCGCCCCGCAGACCCATGCCCAAACGGTAGGCGAGGCTGTAGAGGCCTCACTGCTTTTTTGCCGTGAGAGTCTCGGTGCGTCAGAGCTGGTCGTCAAGCCCATACCCTACATCTACAGCCAGCAGCCATGCGAGGAGGAGCTCTACTTCATCCACCGCCACGGAGGGTGCCTCACCGAGCGCCACCTCAGCCAGGCCGTCAGCATGGCCAACCCACTGCCCCCTAACGAGCTCAGGCGCCGCTGCGTAGCCAAGGGACGCCAGAGCGGCCTGCTGTTTGCTGTCGCCGAAAGCCGAGACGAGTGGGACGACTACCACCGCCTGCTCACCCAGGTGCTCTGCCGCCACCACGCCACTACCCCCGTCCATAGCGCCGACGAGCTATGGCTGCTCCACAGCCGTTTTCCCAACCAGATAAAGCTTTTCACTTCGCGTCTCGACGGCCGTCTCATGGCCGGCACCGTGGTCTATCTGTCACCGCGCGTGGCCCACACCCAATATCTGGCCGCCTCAGAAGAAGGTCGCACCATCGGGGCCCTCGACTACGTGATTGACAGGCTGCTCAGCGAGCCCGACATTAGGCAGTGTACCTACCTGGACTTTGGCGTCTCCACCGAGCGTGACGGCACTCTCAACCATGGCCTCACCTTTCAGAAAGAGGGTTTCGGCGCACGCGGCATTTGCTACGACACCTACAGACTAAGACTATGAACATACCATACCTTCACCTTGGCCGGCTTAACGCCCTCTGCCAACCCCTGCTTGAGCAGGCCGCGCTACGCGTGCTCCGCTCAGGCAGCTATCTTAACGACCAGGAAGTGGCCCGCTTTGAGCACTCCTGGGCCGAGGCCAACAATGCCCGCCACTGCGTCAGCACCGCCAACGGGCTGGACGCCCTCACGGTAGCCCTGCAGGGCCTCAAGACCCTCTGCCAATGGCCCGACGGCAGCGAGGTGATAGTCAGCGCCCACACCTTCATAGCCTCCTTCCTGGCCATCACCAGAGCAGGGCTACAACCTGTGCCATGCGACGTGAGTCCTGATGACTACAACATCAGCCCCAGCCTCATTGAGCCCCTCATCACGGCCCATACGGTAGCCATCATGCCGGTGCATATCTACGGCCGCCAGTGCCAGATGCAGCCCATCAGAGACATTGCCGACCGCCACGACCTAAAGGTCGTCACCGACTCCTGCCAGCGCCACAGCGCCGATGGTAGTGGTAGCTTCACGGCAGCCCTCAGCGACGCCACGGCCTTCAGCTTCTATCCCGGCAAGAACCTCGGTGCACAGGGCGATGCCGGGTGCCTCATCACCGACAGTCAAGAGCTTGCCGACCTAGCCCGCGCCTACTGCAACTACGGAGCCGCGCAAAAATACTGCCACACCATCAAGGGCTGTAACTCGCGCATGGACTCTTTGCAGGCCGCCATGCTCAGTGCCAAGCTCCCCCTGCTTGACAAGCATAACAACCAGCGCCGCCAGCAGGCCGAACGCTATAACCAAGAGATATGCAATCCCCTCATCGCCCTGCCCTACGGAGGCCAAGAGGCCGACCAGTCGGTATGGCATATCTACCCAGTCTTCTGCCAGCACCGCCAGCAGCTCCGCGACTGGCTCGACTCCCACGGCATAGGCACCATCATTCACTACCCCACTCCGCCTCACCGTCAGGCCGCCTACGCCGAGCTTAACCCCGTGTCGCTGCCTGTAACCGAGCATCTCTGCGCCACCGAGCTGAGTCTGCCGCTCAACCCCACCCTCACCGCTGAGGAGCAGGGCTACATCATTGACACCCTCAACGCTTTTCACCCTTAGCCCCCCATGCTGCCAACCGTCAACATACTGATTTCCACCATCGGCCAGCGCATCAGCCAGGTGCCCGCCGTGCTGATGCCGCAGCAGGAGGGAGTAAGCTATGTCATATCCCACCAGACCGACGGCTCCCATACCGTCCCCTCAAGCCTGACAGACAGACCCGACGTGCTGCTGAGCACCGTCAGTGGCCACGGACTGAGTCGCAACCGCAATAACACCCTGCGCCATGCCAACGCCGACATATGCATCATAGCCGACGACGACTGCCGCTACACCAGACAGCGCATCTTACAGGTCAGGCAGGCATACGCTGACCACCCCGAGGCCGACATCATCTGCTTTGCATCAGAGGGCTACGACGGCCACCCCAAGCAGCAATACCCCGCCGTCAGCATGACCTACCCCAAGGCCGTCAAGGCAGGTTACTACATCTCCAGCGTAGAGCTCACCTTCCGCCGTCGGTCAGTGGTGGGGCGTATATGCTTCAACCCCCACTTCGGCTTGGGCTCGCCCCAACTCTGTGCCGGCGAAGAAGACGTGTTCATGGCCGACGCTCTGCGCCAAGGCCTCACAACCCTCTTCATCCCCCAGACCATAGTGCAGACAGCCCCGGGCACCACAGGCCAGGCCTTCCTGACCAATCCGCAGCTGCAGCTCACCAAGGGAGCCACCTTCCGCCACTGTTACGGCATGGCCGGTGCCCTTTGGCGCACCCTCAAGGAGGCAGGCTGGTGGTTAATACATCGTCACGCCAACCCCTTCCCCATCCTCTACCGAATGATAAAAGGAACGATGACCGTTAAGCAATAACCGTTATGTCATACGCCCCCACTATGCAACGCCTCATTACATTATACAAACAACTCTACTCAGCGGAGCCCACCTCCGTAGAGCCCATCACCGGCTCGGGCAGTCCACGCCAGTACTACCGCCTCAGCAACCCGTCGGGCCACAGCGTAATAGGCACCCTCGGCACCTCGCTGGAGGAAAACCGCGCCTTCATCGGCCTGACACACCATTTTGAGGAGTGCCAACTACCCGTACCCCATATCCTGGCCGTCAGCCAAGACCAGATGGCCTACCTGCAGTCCGACCTCGGCAGCACCTCGCTCTATCAGGCCATCAGCCACGGACGCGAGAGCGGTGGCCATTACTCACCCGCTGAACAGCAGCTGCTCCACCAAGCCATAGCCGCACTTCCCCGCTTCCAGATAGTCGGGGCGCGCGGACTCGACACCACCCTATGCTACCCCACCCCCCATATGGACGGCATGAGCATCATGTTCGACCTCAACTACTTCAAGTACTGCTTCCTCAAGCTACTGCCCGCCATCGACTTCAACGAGATATCCCTGCAGCACGACCTGGAGCGCCTTACTGCCGACATCCTCGCCCTCACCGCCGACACCGAGCCCACACTCATTCTGCGCGACTTCCAGGCCCGCAACGTAATGCTCGCCGACCGGCAACCATACTTAATCGACTACCAGGGCTGCCGCCTCGGCCCTGTGGAGTACGACCTCGCCTCCTTCCTCTGGCAGGCCTCCGCCCACTACCCTGCCGAGCTGCGCGACCAACTCATCAGCACCTATGTCCAGGCCTCGTCAGAGCTGCGCCCCACCGATGGCACACAGTTGAGGCAACGCCTGCAGCTGATGGTGCTCTTCCGCCTGCTTCAGGTACTGGGTGCCTACGGATTCCGCGGCCTCCACGAGCGCAAGGCCTACTTCCTTCGCTCCATCCCTCCCGCCCTGGCCAATCTGCAGGAGCTGCTCGCCGCCGGCACCGCCGACAGCTACCCCTATCTGAAGCAACTCCTCAATGAGATAATAAACACTGAGCCTCTCCCTAACCCTCCCCTCAAGGGAGGGAACCCTGGCGCCAGAGTCCTCCCCCCTGAGGGGGAGATAGAGGAGGCTAACTCCCTCACCGTTACAATCTACAGTTTCAGCTACAAGAAAGGCATCCCCTCCGACCCCTCCGGCAATGGCGGCGGCTATGTCTTCGACTGCCGTTCCACCCACAACCCCGGGCGCTACGAGCCCTACAAACATCTTACCGGTCTTGACCACGAGGTAATAGACTTTCTTGAGAATGACGGCGAGATACTCCAGTTCCTCAGCCATGTCTATCCCCTGGCCGAGCATCACACCGAGACCTACATACGCCGCGGCTTCACCAGCCTAATGTTCTGCTTCGGATGCACTGGCGGCCAGCATCGTAGCGTTTACTCCGCCCAACACTTGGCCGAGCACCTCCACCGTCTGTACCCCCAGATCAAGATACACCTCATTCACCGCGAGCAAGATATTGATTTGATAATTGAAAAATGAAATTAAGACTTCCGGACTTGGCGAGATAGGATTGACGAATGAAAAAAGCGGAAGAATCTTCCGTTTTAACATTAAGATTTGAAAGGAGTTAGTGCCTGTTAGTTGCCTTAAGCGAAGCGGTGACTTCCGTTAGTTAGATATAGTATTCTGCAGAGTCGATAAGTCCGGCGCGTAGGGCGTAACGGGTGGCCTCGTAGGCGGTGTTGATATTGAGCTTACGAAAGATATTCTTACGGTGGGTGTTGACGGTGTGGAAACTGGAGTAGCGCGCCTGGGCTATCTCCTTGGTGGTCTTGCCCTGGGCTATCTCACGCAGTATTTCGGTCTCAGTCTTGGTGAGGACAACTATCTTTGTCTCGCGGCGAGAGGGCACGCTAAGCAGCTGCTCCATCATGGCGTTGCAGACGAAACGCTGATGACGAGCAGCAAGGCGCAGGGCCTGGTCAATCTCGTAGGTGGCGCACTGCTTGCCTACCAAGCTGAAGGCGCTGCCGTCGGCAGAGACACGCGAAATGAAATCGTCGGTCAACTCATCGCTGAGCAGCACCCAGTGGACATCGCGGAATCGCTGGCGCATCATAAGGAGCTCCTCAACGTCATTGAGGTCGAAGAGGGTAAAGTCAAGGACAACAACAGGAGGGGCTGCCGCACACTCGCGCTCCAGCAGGGCGATGAGCTGCTGCTTATTATACACGACAAGCACCTCGGCTCCGTCGAGGCGGCGGCAGAGGGCCTCTACGCCCAGCCGCGTCAACTCTTGATTGTCTGCAAGGATGTAAAGCATAACAGGTGCAAAGGTAGTAATTATATTTGTGTTTTAAGGTTTGAAATTTGGGATTTATTACCAAGTCCGGGAGTGGGCCCGCGCAGCCAAACTGCGCAGCACACTGACATAAGAAAAGAAATGCCACGCGGGGAAACCGTGCGGCATTGTGGTTAATGGTCAATGATCAATGGTCAATTGTTCAGAGCGGATATTGTCGCTTCGCTCTCAAAGGCTCGTGCAAATTTCGCTCCGGCTTCGCCGACAGCGAAAGAGCCTTGTCGCGATATCCTTTTACAAAGGGTATTGCCGCTTCGCTCTCGCCTACACTTTTCGCACCCGCGCCTAAAGAGCCTCCTGGCTCTTTCGAGACGGCGCGACCATGCTGCTTCGGCTCGCGATACCCTTTTACAAAGGGTATTCTTCGAAAGCGTAGAGGACGGTGGAGAGGTAGCGCTCGCCGGTATCGGGGAGGATGGCGACGATTTTCTTGCCTTTGTTCTCGGGACGCTGGGCGAGCTGACGGGCAGCGGCCACAGAAGCGCCGGCACTGATGCCTACCAAGAGACCCTCGGTGGCAGCAAGTTGGCGGCTGGTAAGAATGGCGTCATCGTTTTCTATGGTGATGACTTCATCAATAACTGCGCCGTCATAGGTCTTGGGCACGAAGCCGGCACCGATGCCCTGTATCTTGTGGGGACCGGGCTGACCACCACTGAGCACGGGTGAGCTGGCGGGTTCGGCAGCGACTACTTTGATATTGGGGTTGAGCTCCTTGAGCTTCTTGCCTGCACCGCTGACGGTGCCGCCGGTGCCTACACCGCCAACGAGGATATCGACTTGGCCGTCGGTGTCACGCCATATCTCCTCGCCGGTGGTGGCGTAGTGGGCGGCGGGGTTGGCGGGGTTCTCAAACTGCTGGAGGATAACGGAGCCGGCTATCTGGCTCTTGAGCTCGTTGGCGCGGGCTATGGCACCCTTCATGCCGTCCTTGCCGGGGGTAAGGTCAACGGTGGCACCGTAGGCCTTGACGAGGTTGCGGCGCTCGATGGACATAGAGTCGGGCATGGTAAGGATAAGCTTGTAGCCCTTGACGGCGCTGACGAAGGCTAGGCCTACACCGGTGTTGCCACTGGTGGGCTCGATGATGGTGGCGCCGGGGGTGAGGATACCGTCGCGTTCAGCGGCTTCAATCATGGCGAGGGCCACGCGGTCCTTGACGCTGCCTGCAGGGTTGAAATACTCGAGCTTGCCGATGATAGTGGCGGCAAGGCTCTTGCTCTGGTTGTAAGCGCTGAGTTCCAGCAACGGGGTGTTGCCTACGAGTTGGGTGAGTTGGGTTGCAATCTTTGTCATAGCTGTATGATTTTTTATAGGTAATATAGGAGTTATAGGTTATTATCAGATTTTGTTGAAGGCTTGCTCGAGGTCAGCAATGATGTCATCGATATGCTCTACGCCGATGGAGAGGCGCACTGTCTGGGGAGTGATATGCTGGGCAGCGAGCTCCTCGGGCGAGAGCTGGGAGTGGGTGGTAGTATAGGGATGGATGACAAGGCTCTTGACGTCGGCTACGTTGGCCAGAAGGGAGAAGATCTGGAGGTTGTCGATAAACTTCCACGCATCGTCCTGCGTTCCCTTGATCTCGAAGGTGAAGATGGATGCTCCGCCCTGGGGAAAATACTGGCGGTATAGCTGATGATCCCTATGGTCAGCGAGGGCGGGATGGTTGACCTTGGCAACCTTGGGATGGTTGCTGAGGTAGGCAACCACCTTGAGGGCATTGTCGACATGGCGCTCTATGCGCAGGGGAAGACTCTCGACGCCCTGCAGCAGTATCCAGGCATTAAAGGGGGAGATGGCTGCGCCAGTGTCTCGAAGCAGGACGGCACGGATGCGGGTAACGAAGGCTGCAGGGCCTGCCACATCGGCAAAGACGGCGCCATGGTAGGAGGGATCGGGCTTGGCCAGGGTGGGATATTTGTCCGCGTGGGCCTTGAAATCAAAGCGACCGCCGTCAACTATTACTCCGCCGAGGCTGGAGCCGTGGCCGCCGATGAACTTGGTGGCACTGTGCACCACGATGTCGGCGCCGTGGTCAATGGGGCGCACAAGGATGGGGGCAAACGTGTTGTCAACGATGAAGAGGACGTTATGTCGATGGGCAATGGCAGCGATGGCATCGAGATTGGTGACGTCGGAGTTGGGGTTGCCCAGGGTCTCGGCATAGATGACTTTGGTGTTGGGGCGTATGGCGGCCTCAAGGTTGGCGAGGTCATTGACATTGAGTATGGTGTAGTCAATGCCCTGAGTGGAGAGGGTGTGGGTGATGAGGTTGTAGGTGCCACCATAGAGATTATCGGCAGCGATGAGGTGGTCGCCTTGCTGCAGAACATTCTGCAGGGCATAGGTGATGGCGGCGGCACCACTGGCCACGGCCAGTCCGGCCACGCCACCCTCAAGGGCTGCCACGCGCTGCTCAAAGACAGCCTGGGTGGAGTTGGTGAGGCGACCGTAGATGTTGCCCGGGTCGCGCAGACCAAAGCGGTCGGCGGCGTGCTGTGAGTTACGGAAGACGTAGCTGGTAGTCTGATAGATGGGCACCGCGCGTGCGTCAGATGCGGGGTCTGGGGTCTCCTGCCCTACATGGAGGGCCAGGGTCTCTACGTGAAGGTTTTTCTGTGACATAGGATTTGATATTTTAAGTTTTGAGATTTTTGAAGATTGAAATTTATCCAAGTCCCGGGGTGACACGCGTAGCAGAACTGCGCGGCAAGGATGAGTCTTTAGTTTTCAATGCAAAGGTACGGCGACTTCGGTGGGCGGACAATACCACAAGAGGGGCAAATTGCATACCACACTCATGGTATGACCGAAATACCTTATATAATGCCACACCTTTTATATATTACACGCGCGAGGAGACTCCGCAAAAAAAACGATCGCCTTAACGTTTTTTAACGCAAAATGATGTCACATTTCTGCGATACTCTTGTATATATAAATAGAGAACCACATCATATAAATGCATAAACAATGAGATTTACTGATTTTCGAAACTCAGCCTGCGCCATTGTGATGGCCGCCTGCTTCTGCACATTACAGGCGGAGGCTAAACTGAAGCAAATGAACGTAACCGTAAACAAACCCGGCACCCTGGCCGAACTGCTGACACAGAAACAAATCGATAAGATGGGTGCCCTGTCTCTCAGCGGCACTATCAACGGTAAGGACCTTCGCTTCCTTCGCACACTGATGGGCGTTGCCGACAGCCTTACCGACGAGAGCAATCCCATTGTGCGCAAACAGCGGTTAGAGAGACTGGACATGAAACGAGTGAAGATGGCTACCGGCGGCGGCCAGTATAGGCGCGGAAACAGCATCGGTCTGGCATGGCTGTTTCCATCGTTTGCTTTTGAGGACTGCAATGTAGGCGAGGTTGTGATGCCCGACAGTGTGCCCCATCTCCATGACGGCACATTTCACCGTAGCACAGTAGAACGCGTGGTGTTGGCCGAGAATACTATGGTCGCCTCGCAGGCCTTCGATGACTGCCCGAAACTGAAAGAGATTGTTTTTCCGCAATATCTAACCGAGCTTAGTAGTAATGCGATAAGCCATTGCCCTGGATTGCAGACCCTAAACATACACGCGGCAGGATTCATATCAGCTGGCGGTAGCATCAACAACTGTGAGAACCTCAAGGAGATAACCGTTGACGGCATATTGGGACATATTGACGGATGGGAAACCTTCCAGCACTGCCCCAGTCTGGAAACGATAACATTTAAGGGCTATGTAGTCAGCACTGGTGGCGACAAGTGGCTTCTCGATTGTCCCAAACTGAAGAATGTCATCTTTGAAAAGGCCGTATGTTGCACTTACTTCGGCGACACACAGAGTCCGGCCTTTCAAGGTTACACGCTGAAGGGTCCCGTCTTCAAAAGCGGCAGGAAAGACTTCATAGCCGAGTCCGACAATGACAGCATAGCCGACAGTGTACTGATAGAGAAATATCTTCCCGTGTTTAAGGACATCACCAGAGAGGCAAGGGTGTTTGACAAAACAATAGACACCGAAGCACATTACTTGCCCAACGATATATTGAGGATGTTATATGTGTACACCCACGACCGCAACGCAGTGATAGCCGCATATCGCAAGATAGTCACAGAAGAAGATAGCCCCAAAGCATATATGGAACTGAGCAACATGCCCATGGACTGGCTCGCCGACGATGCGGAATACAAGGCCATCTTTGAAAAAGCCCGCCGCGATGCCGACTTCATACAGATTCTTAGGGACGCTCCCGCCTATGAGCACGAGACCGACACACTGCCCGCCTTCACCTACGACTTTGACAATCCCAAGCTTAAGATAGTGCGCGACTCACTCCGTCTCGACAGCATAGCAGGCAACGGCGATGAGATATCACGCATAAAGAACCTGATGTACTGGCTGCACAACACCATCCGCCACGACGGCAGCTCCAACTGGCCCCAGTGCGACTTTAACGCATGGGACCTCTACAAACTCGCCAAGCGTGAGAACCGTCCTTACAACTGCCGCTTCCTGGCCATGATGCTCACCGACTGCTATCTGGCTCTCGGCATTCCGGCGCGCTTTCTTACCTGCGCCTCAAAATGGAAGCAGGACGAAGACTGCCACGTGACTGTGATGGTATGGAGCCGTCAGCTAGGAAAATGGGTTTGGATGGACCCTTCGTTTGTCGCCTACATAACTGACGAGAACGGACTGCTCCTGCATCACGGCGAGGTGAGGGAGCGGCTCATCAGCGGCAAGCCTCTTGTACTCAACGAAGACGCAAACTGGAACAATGAGAACAAACAGACAAAGGAGGACTACCTTGAAAACTATATGGCCAAGAATCTCTACACTCTCAGCTGCCATCTCAACAGCCGCACCGAAGCCGAAAGCGGACAGCGCATACATGACCACGTCGCGCTCATTCCATCCGGAACTGAGTACAAGTATGGAAGCAAGTATGTCACCTCCAATGACCGGTACTTCTGGCAGGAGCCTTTAGAGTGAGGAGTTAGGAGTGAGGAATTAGGAGTGCATAAGGCCCGGCAGGCGCTATCAAATATTTACCTCGCCGATAGAAACGAGCTTGTTGACGATAGCATAAATGGTAATGCCGGCAGAGCTCATTGGAACTCTGCCGGCAATATTATATAAGGTGTATGGATACTACTCCGTTGCCTTGGGACCTTCACCTATAGGCACCCACTGATCGCGCGGCTCATCCTTCTGGTGGATCTGGCCATAGATGGTGGTCTTGTTCTTATAGGTGTCAACGGTGGAGAGCTTTATCTTCTCCCAGAGGTCTTCGTCGGTGAGGTTCTTATAGTAGTTGTGGACCTCGATGGTGATGCCGTCGTCACCCTCTTCGCGGAGTGCCTTGAGCATGCTGGCGGTGACGCCAGCCACATCAATGGTAATGCAGTCGGCCTTGTGCTCAATGGTTACCAGGACGGGATACTTTTCGTTGCCCTCGCCCTTATAGTAGTAGGCTTCGTAGGTGCGGATGGCAAAGTCGTCCTGCTCAATGATATAGTCCTGCTCAACGGGGATGGTGACATGCACATTGACGGTGTCACGGATATGGATGGTGGTCTTTATCTCGTTCCAGTCATCGTGGTTCTGATGGTGGATGTCAACCTCTACCTCGCCGTTAAGCTTCTTGGTCTCGACAACATCCTGAATGTCCTCGATGGTAGGCTCATTGATAATGGGCACCTCGGGGGTAATGAAGCAGATGATGTCGTTGATGTCGCGGTCGCCATGCTCCTGGTCCTCAAAGCCGATGAAGGTCTTCTCGCCATCGGAGAAGGTGGAGCCGTGGATGCCGCCATCGTCAAACTTGTCGCAATCGGCACCATCCTTGAGGTTGAGCTCCTTCCAGGTGTAGAACTGACCGGAGTACTGCCTGTTCTGGTGGATGTATCTGGCATCGTTCTCTGCACGAACGTAGAAGCCGAAGACATATCCCTCAGGGATGCAGAGGGTGTAGCCCTCAGCGTCCTTAGACTTGGTGATTTCCACATAAGTGCCTGGTCTGGGATAGGGGTCACCCTTCCACTTGACCTGCTTCATGTCCCAAAAATCGAGGGTGTGAAGCTCCATATTCTCATCATAGTAGAAAAGGCCTATCACATCATCATAGGCTACAGAGGAGTGAACGGGATAGAAGTTAAGGGGTGTGCCATCGCTGACGAAGACACAGTTGACCGAGAAATTGCGCAGACCCTCGGGTGTCTGCTTATACTCGCCCGTCTTGACATCGTAGTATTTGTCAATATTTGCCTGCTTGTAGGGGAAATATTTGGTAAAGAAGTTGACATCTGCTCCTGTGAAGGTCTTTGTGGCCTTATAGACAGAGACGTTGGCATCCTGGGCAATATAGTCGCGCTCCTCTACCATGGTACTCATAGGATAGAAATTGTTGGAGCGAGTGGTGCCCATGAACACCTCGGTGGTGTTAGGAGCCTGCGGGGTTACTGGGATGTCGTCGATGTCAACTACTGAGTCGCCTGAAGAGCAGGCGGTAAGCATTGCCGCGAAGGCAAGCATGGATAAGAGTTTCTTCATACTGATAAAAATAAAATAATCTGCGTTTTTTTAATTTGTTGCAAAATTACACACTTTTCACAAAACCACAAATTATTTTTGCAAGATTTTTTTGCTACCAGGAGTTATTTTGTTGCAATAAGGCTTATTGTACTATATGCTGTTTACTTCTCCGAGGGTTACGAGCTTGTTGACGATAGCATAGATGGTGATGCCGGCAGGCGAATGGATCTGCAGTTTGCGGGCAATGTTGCGTCGGTGGGTGGTGACAGTGTTGATGGATAGGCAGAGGCGGTCGGCAATCTCTTTGTTTGACATACCCTTGGCCACGCAGCTGACTATCTCCTTCTCACGGGTGGAGAGCTCCTCGCCTACCCTTTTCTGATTGGTATCATCCTGCTCTGCGACCTGGGGGGTTGAGGCGTGAACACGCTCAAGCCTATGAACAGCGGGGGCGAAGATATTGTCCTCTACACAGCAATGGATGGAGAGGTCTTCCTCTGCCTGGTAGATGGAGATGATGACCGAGTTGAGACGTTCGTTGTTCTCGGTTTGGGGGTAGTACTGGATGAAGAGTTTCTTTAGCTCGCGCAGCTTGCTGTTGATGCTCTCGTTATGGCGCGAAAGGAGATGGCCGCGCTCGGCGGGAAGCTGCGAGCGGTTGCCCTCCACCAGATTGTTGACATAGGTGAAGACGGTGGTCTCCTCATAGTCCATGTGCGTGCGTACCTCTTCTACATATTCATCGAAGAACTTGAGCACCAGGAAGGCTATCTCGTTCTTCACCGAGCAGTCGATGGCATTGAGCAGGTGCCAGCGGATATGGGGAAAGAGGTAATCGAGGAAATAGCGGTGGGTGCGCCTGAGATAGTCAAGCACCGACGGCACGCTGATATTGGCCACATCCTGCGGATAGTTGGCCGCGCCGTCCTTCACATAGTTTATAACGGCAAGGAAGGTAGCAGTGTCCACGCCACACTGGTGGCACACCTGCTCAATGGTCTTCTCACCGAAACCCAGAGTGATGCCGAAGCGGCTCATCACCTGAAGGAGGCGGTAGTCGTTCTGCAGCACGTAGCTCAGCCTGTCGGACGGAGAATAGTTGGTTGACATTGTATTGGGAAATATAAAATGTAATGCAAAATTAGGCATTTTTCATCATACAAAAACGATAAAGAGGCGTTTTTAGTCCCTAAATACCCCACAAATACTGACTATTGAGTATTGCGCGTATAAATATAAAGATGTACTTTTGCATCGCAATGAAACTGTCAGAACTAAGAACTGGTGAGATAGGCGTAATAGTAAGGGTGATGGGTCACGGAGGTTTCCGCAAGAGGATTGTGGAGATGGGCTTCATCAAGGGCAAGACCGTTGAGGTGTTGCTCAATGCTCCGTTGCACGACCCAGTGAAATATAAGGTTATGGACTATGAGGTCAGCCTGCGCCGCGCCGAGGCCGACCTGGTGGAAGTGGTTAGCGAGGAGGAAGCCCAGGAATGGGAACGCAACCTCGGCACAACCCAGTCGCCGCTGACCGGCACGGACGAATCGCCCATGCATCGTCTGGCCAACCTTAAGGGCCACGAACTGAACGTGGTGTTGGTGGGCAACCCCAACTGCGGCAAGACGAGCTTGTTTAACATTGCCAGCGGAGCTCACGAACGGGTGGGCAACTACTCCGGAGTGACAGTGGACGCCAAGGCCGGCCACTTCAACACGGATGGCTATCATTTCAGCATTATTGATTTGCCGGGCACCTACTCGCTGTCGGCCTACACCCCCGAGGAGTTGTATGTAAGAAAATACATCATTGAGCAGCACCCTGACCTGATTATCAACGTGGTGGATGCCAGCAACCTGGAGCGCAACCTATACCTCACCACCCAGCTCATTGACATGGACGTGCCGATGATTATAGCCCTCAACATGTATGACGAGCTACGCGACAGCGGCAACAGGCTTGACATGCAGCTGCTGGGCACCCTGCTAGGTGTGCCCATAGTGCCCACCGTAGGCAGGACTGGCGAGGGTGTGACTGAGCTTTTTCACCAGATTATCGAGATTGTGGAGGGACGCCAGAAGACTGCCCGCCATATCCACGTTAACCACGGCCACCTGCTGGAGGAGAAGATTGAGCGGGTGGAAAACCTTATCCGCATCAACCCCGAGCCTCACCAAAACTACTCAGGCCGGTTTCTGGCTATCAAGATGCTGGAGAACGACCGTCAGGTAGAGGGCATCATCCGACAGCTGGATAATGCCGACGACATTATAGCTGAGCGCAACAGATGCCAGCAGGAAATAAGGGACGAGATACACGAAGACAGCGAGTCAGCCATCACCGATGCCAAGTATGGATTTGTACAGGGAGCGATGAAGGAAACCTTCAGGAAGGCTCATCACTTCAAGCGCCAAATGACTGAGCACATCGACGCCATGGTGACCCACCGAATATGGGGATATCCCATCTTCCTCGCCCTCATGTACCTCATGTTCTTCTGCACCTTCAACATAGGGCAGTACCCCATGGACTGGATTGACATGGGAGTAGAGTGGCTGGGCAATGCCGTAAGCCAATGGATGCCCGAGGGGCCGCTGCGCGACCTGATTGTGGACGGCATCATCAGCGGCGTGGGCGGAGTGATTGTGTTTCTGCCCAACATAATGATACTCTACGCCTTCATCTCATGGATGGAGGACAGCGGCTACATGGCACGCGCCGCCTTTATTATGGACAAGATTATGCACAAGATGGGGCTGCATGGCAAGTCGTTTATCCCGATGATCATGGGCTTTGGCTGCAACATACCCGCCATTATGGCCACCCGCACCATTGAGGACCGCAAATCGAGGCTCATCACCATGCTGATAGTGCCACTCATGTCGTGCTCGGCACGACTGCCGGTATATATAATTATAATAGGCGTGTTCTTCCCCAACAATGCAGCCATGGTGCTCTTCAGCCTCTATCTGCTCGGCATTGTGATGAGCATACTTATGGCCAAGCTGTTCAGCCGCTTTGTGGTGAAGGGCGAGAGCAGTCCCTTTGTGATGGAGCTGCCGCCCTATCGCACCCCGTCAGTCAAGAGCGTCAGCCGCCACACATGGGAGAAAGGTAAGCAGTATCTCAAAAAAATGGGCACCACCATACTGGTGGCCAGCATCATAGTGTGGGCCCTCAGCTACTTCCCCCACCATCCAGAGTTGACCGAGGAGCAGCAGATGGAGCAGAGCTACATTGGTCAGCTAGGTCAGTTGGCAGAGCACGTCATAGCCCCATGCGGCATGCAGTGGAAGGAGGGAGTGGCCATCATCACAGGCGTTGGTGCCAAGGAAATAGTGGCCAGCACCATGTCAGTGCTCTACCACGGCGACATAGCCTCCAGCGGCATGACGCCCCTTACGGCCTTTGCGTTCCTGATATTTGTACTGCTCTATATGCCCTGCATACCGGCCTGCGTAGCTATCAAGAATGAATCAGGCCGCTGGCGATGGGCCGCCTTCACAGCCGTATATACCACCCTGCTGGCATGGGTGTGCTCAATGGCTGTGTTCCAGATAGGCAGTCTGGTATGAGGAGTTAGGAGTGAAAACCCCTTCCCCTAAAGGGGAGTATTTACCCCTGGCGCCAGAGTCCTCCCCTAGAGGAGAATGGGGGCTTGGAGCTCAGAGTTTAAAGTTTAGACACACATTAACTATGCAACTCATTATAGTATATATAATCATTGCCTGCGCCGTAGGGGCAATAGTCCGCTATGCCTACAGGCAGGTACGGGGCAAGAACAGCGGATGCAACTGCAGCAGCTGCGCCCAAAAACACTGCTGCTCCAACCACGGTGGCGAGTGCCATTGCCACGATACCCACAGTTAGGTAAAGGACTCAAAATAATAGGTAACAGCATACACAATCGGGGTATCCGACACGAGAAAATACTCAGTCGGATACCCCGATTTGACTGATTTTAAGTATTGCAGGGGTAGAAAGATGGCCGTAATTTTGCACTAGATTTAAAAGGCACAGACAATTATGGCTATCAACAAGACTCTCAAGACAACCCTGCTCACTGCAGCCCTGGCCACCGCCACGGCCGTCATGGGCCAGCAGGGACAGGACAGCCTGCAGTATGGCGGCTGGAACAAGTATCGCATCGGCGGCTACGGCGAAATGGTTGCTGCCTTCAAGAATTACGGCACCAATCGTTTTTACGGTCACCCCGAAGGCAATCCCAAAGAACACCGCAACACCATCAGCATTCCGCGCTTTGTGGTGGCCGGCGACTATAAATTTAACAGTAAATGGATTCTCGGCGCAGAGATAGAGTTTGAAAGCGGTGGTACCGGCACTGCCTACGAGCTGGAGAACACCGAGAATGATGAATATGAAACCGAGGTGGAGAAGGGAGGCGAGGTTGCCCTTGAGCAGTTCCACATCACCCGCCTCATCAACCGTGCCTTCAACATGAGGGCCGGCCACATGGTACTGCCCGTGGGCCAGAACAATGCTCACCATGAGCCCGTCAACTTCTTCGGCACTGTGCGCCCCGAGGGCGAGACAACCATTGTGCCCAACACATGGCACGAAACCGGTTTGGAACTCTTCGGCACCGTGGGCCACAAACTGTCAACATTCGACTATCAGGTGATGGTCGTGGCAGGTCTCAGCGCCCAGGGCTTCAACCGCAATAACTGGGTAGCCGGTGGCAAGCAAGGAATTTTTGAAGAGGATAACTTCACCAGCCCCGGCTATGTGGCCCGTGTGGACTGGCGCGGAGTGAAAGGACTGAGACTCGGTGCCGCATTTTACTACTGTGCCAACACCATGGACAACGCCGAGAAGACTCACAACTTCAGCACCTACACCTCCGGCAAGGCTCCGCTGCGCCTCTACAACTTTGACTGCCAATACCGCAACCGGTTTATAGAGGCCCGTGCCAACGTGCTGTGGGGAAGTCTGACCAACTCCAACGCTATCAGCAAGGCCAACAACAATCCCTATAAGAACAGTCCCTACTCCAAGGTAATGCCCGTGGCCCACAAGTCGATAGCCTGGGGTGGTGAGTTGGGTGTCAACCTGCGCGGCTGC
The DNA here is from genome assembly GCA_902788275.1 of uncultured Bacteroidales bacterium. GTDB lineage: Bacteria > Bacteroidota > Bacteroidia > Bacteroidales > Bacteroidaceae > UBA6382. The sequence continues at coordinate 17,611 of CADAJV010000023.1, forward strand.
TTCAACGATGCCAGCATACCCGAAGTGATACCCTTTGCCCGATACGAATATTACAACCCGCAGGAGACCCTCGACAAAGGCATTGATGCCATGGACTCCCCCTCGGCCGGCCGCCTAAAGACCAGCATGTGGATAGTTGGAGCAAACTGGAGAGTACTGCCCGGTCTAGTGGTGAAGGCCGACTTTACCAACCGCCGCATCGGCGGGGGCAAGTATAACAACGAGAATGAGTTTGCCCTAGGCGTAGCCTGGACGGGCTGGCTCTGGAAAAAATAACTGCACCGCAGCATCACTGCTTAAAAACGAATTAAGACAAATATAACAATAACAAATTCAATTAAAAACAGCATTATGAAAAAGAACCTATTTATCATCAGTATCCTCGCTTTGGGGCTCGGCTTTGCCTCCTGCTCCGACAGCGACAGTAACAACGACAGCGACAAGACCATCACCGAGGACGAGGCCCAAAACCTTGACTACACTTCCGACAACGCTGCCGCTTGGGGCAACTACGCCGTCAACGTAGTACGCCTGCTGGCCAACGACTCCAAGAACCTCTACGACGAGTGGAACAAGAGTTTCGCCGCAGCCTTCAAAGGCCACACCGCCAGCTCAGGCTACAACACCGCCATCGAGTGTGTGCAGGAAATCATTGCCGGCTCCATCGACATAGCCACCGAAGTGGGCACCGCCAAGATAGGCGAGCCCGTAGGCTACTGGAATGACGGCCAACGCAACAAAGCCCTCTACGCCGTTGAGTCATGGTATTCCTACCACTCACGCGAGGACTATATGAACAATATCCTCTCCGTAGCCAACTCCATCATCGGTGCCAATATCAATATTGAGAACAATGTGCCCCTTACCGACTCCTACAAGGACCTGGCCAACGCCAACTCCATCTACGCCAAGGGGCTGCAGAGCGAGACTCTCAGCCCACTGGTGGAAGATGTCTGGCAAAAGATTGTGGCTGCCCACAATGCCATCTGGCAGATTCCACAGCCTTTCCGCAACAATATCAACTCTGCCAAGGCCGTTGCAGCCATGGACGCCTGCGCCCAGCTTACCGCCAGCCTGGAGACTCTCAACGCCTCCATCGAGAAGGGTAGCCTTAGCGAGGATGATGCACAGGCTATAGTCAACCAATGGGTTGACGTAGTGGTGCTGCCCACCTACAAGGACCTGGTAGATAAGAACAATGTACTGCAGACCGCAGTCAACAATCTGCAGAAATCGCCCTCAAACGCCACCTTCGAGGCTGCCTGCAACGCATGGATAGCTGCCCGTAAGCCATGGGAGTCGAGCGAAGCTTTCCTTTTTGGACCCGTGGCAGAGATGGGACTAGACCCCAACATGGACTCATGGCCTCTTGATGCCGTGGGCATAGCCAACCTGCTCAAGTCACAGCGATGGAGCGACATGGAGTGGACTGGCCAATATGAGGAGCCCGACGAAGACAATCCCTCCGCCCGTGCCGAGGCCATCGAGGCTGCCCAGTCGCTGCGTGGATTCCACACACTGGAGTATCTGCTATTTAAGAACGGCGCACCTCGTACAGTGAAATAATAAATCAGATAAGTTAAGTGTTAGTAACCACAGTGAAGGCGGGAAATAGCTAAGTTTCCCCCTTCACTATTGCGGTATAAAAAAGGACGGACAACCAACGTTTAGTTTTTAGCCTATGTCTAAACACTGCAAAATAAACTATTTAGCCTCGTTAACCACCATGGTGGCCGCTTGCCTGCTATCCTCATGTTCCGATGACTCCGAGGGCCTCGACCAATTCTATGAGACCCATGCCCAGGAGCTGGACAACTATGCGCTGTCGGCAGGCACCTCCACTCTATTCAACAACTCATCCAAGGCCTTCGACACCGATGCCTCATGGCTCAGCGGCACCTATGCCAGCCGTTTTCAGACTGGTGACCGTCTCTACGACAATGTGACCGAGGGCTACGGCCCCGTCTATGCCGGCTACTCCTGCGGTAGCTGCCACATGAACGCCGGGCGCACCAGCCCCGGAGTATGGAACCGCATTGGCGAGGATGCCGACGGCACCCCAGTCTATGGTTCTGGCACCAACGGCATGTCTGCCATGCTGGTCTATGTGGCGCGCAAGAACGGAGTCTTCTTCCAGGACTATGGTCGCGTGCTCCACGACCAGACCATATACGGCGTCACTGCTGAGGGCAAGCTACAGGTTAGATGGGACTATGAGAAGGGCCACTTCCCCGACGGCGAGGAATATGAACTGGCTAAGCCCAACTTTACCGTGGTAAAGTGGTATAAGAAGATGTGGGACAATGTCAAAAAAGACTCCGTCAGCATCAGGCCCGAGGACCTCTTCTGCACCGTACGCATCCCTCTGCGCCATGTGGGCATGGGCCAGATGATGGCCATAGACCGCAACGAAATAGAGGCTTTGGCACAGAAAGGCTATCCCGAGTACGGCATCAGCGGCCGCTGCAACTATATCACCGAGCGCGGAGTAAGAGGCGTAGGTCTCTCCGGCAACAAGGCGCAACACCTTGACCTGACCGTTGAGTTGGGCTTCTCCTCCGACATGGGTGCCACCAACTCACGTTACCCTGAGGAAATATGCGAGGGACAGCACCAAATGGTGGAAGGCTCAATGATGGGCCTCACCTACGACAAACTCGACGTCAGCACCGAGGACATGGAGTGCGTTGACCTCTACCTCCACGCTCTGGGAGTGCCCGCCCGCCGTCTGGGCAGCAACAGCACAAATGTTACCTTAACCAAGTCAGACGGCACCACCCTCACCATGACCGAGCGTCAAGCCGTAAAGCGCGGCGAGCAAGCCTTCTATAACGCCAAGTGCCACTTATGCCACGTGACCACCCTCCACACGCGGCCTCGCGGAGCCACTCTGCTCAACGGCACCGAACTGCCATGGCTAGGCAGCCAGACCATCCACCCCTACTCCGACTATCTGCTCCACGACATGGGCTCCGAGATAATGGGCGTGGGCCTCAACGACAACTATACCAGCGGCCTGGCCCGTGGCAACGAGTGGCGCACCACCCCTTTGTGGGGGGTGGGCCTGCAGAAGAAGGTAAACGGCCATACCTACTTCCTCCACGACGGTAGGGCCCGCAACTTCACCGAGGCCATCCTCTGGCACGGCGGTGAGGGTGAGGCAAGCAAGAACCTCTTCAAGAAGATGGACAAGGCCGACCGCCAGGCACTGATAAAATTCCTAGAGTCACTCTGACAATAAATCATAACCATAATCCGTTAATCTATTATCCAAACAATAATGAAAACACTCTATATTGCAGCCATTGCGGCCCTCTGTTCACTCACGGCCGCAGCCCAGACAGACAACACAACATTTGATGCCGACAACGGCGTAGTCACCATCGGCGCCGACCGCATGTTTCAGATTGAGAGCAAGGACGGCAAGTTCTCCTTTAAGCCCTATCTGATGCTGCAGACTACAGGCAACTATAACTACTACGACGACGAGGGCCTCGACAAGGCCTATAACCAAGACAACGTGGCCAACTCAGGATTCAGTTTCCCCTACGCGGTGCTCGGCTTCACAGGCAAGGCCTACAGTATGGTTACCTACAACCTCTCCGTCAATGCCGCCAAGTCGGGTGGCGACCTGTTGCAACAGGCTTGGTTTGACGTGAGGCCCACCCGCGGCTTCGGCTTGAAGGTCGGCAAGTTTAAGACTCCCTTCAGCCATGCCTACCTCACCACTCTGGGTGAAACACTGATGCCTCAACTGCCCACCTCGCTCACAGCCTCCACCATCATGCCCTATGCCCTCAACGCCGTCACACCGCACATAGGCACCGGCTTTGACCTAGGCCTGATGGCTCACGGCAACATCGGCAAGTGGTGGGGCTACGAAGCTGGCCTCTTCAATGGCACAGGCTCCAGCATCAACACAGCCTCCAAGACCCTCTCTGACGACTGGCACATCCCTTCGCTGCTCTATGCCACACGCTTCACCTGGGCTCCTATGGGAGCCATGCCCGCCACTCAGGGCAACCCCAATATGCTCCATCTCAACCGTCTCCAGCTGGCAGCCTCTGCCAGCATCAATGTAGAGAGCGAGAGCGAGAGCACCAATGACACCCGTCTGGGCCTTGAGGCTTCCTGGCTCTACAATAAGCTCTATCTGGGCGGCGAGCTCTACTATATGCACGTAGGCTTCACCGACCGCCAGAAAATCAATGACAGCTTCAACTATTGGGGCGGCTATGTGCAAGGCGGCTACTTTGTGGCTCCGCAGGCTCAAATAGCACTACGCTATGATTTTCTCGACCGCAACGGCACCGGCAAGGACGGCATGCTCAATATGCCCGCCGTGGGATTCAACTACTTCATCAAGGGTACCGGCCTCAAACTTTCGGCCATGTATCAGTACACCGGCCGCACCGGCCATGACACCCAGCTTGACCGCGACAATGACGACCTCGGTCTAACCAAGCACTCCGCCTGTCTGATGCTGCAATACACTTTCTAAGCAAATGAGAATATACCATATATATATATTACTCCTGACCATGGCGTTCAGTCTGGTCAGCTGCGACGACGGCCACATCAACGACCCTGTATATAACGAAAGCAACGCCACCTATACCGCCCGGCTCACAGGCACCTTCCGCTCCGTAGGCACATGGTCGGGCAGCTACTCGGTGGCCATGGCCTGCTTTGACAATCAGAGTCCCTACTCGCTGCTGCAGACCGTCATACCCGCATCCTCGGCCGATGAGAGTCAGGTGCTAACCCTGACCAACATACCCACCGAGGCTCGCACTATAGAAATAGCCGTGGTCAATGTGCTACGCAAGCGCATAGCCACCATCTACAGCTACCCCATCGCTGCCGACCAGCAAGTAGGCGACACCATCAATATGGACGTCGGCACCCTTGATGTCGGTATGTTTGGGGTTGTCAATCAATTTATCTTCCAGGGCCAGGCCACCAGCTGTGCACGTTGCCATTCGGGAGCCACCCCCGCTGCAGGTCTCGACCTCTCGCCAACTCAAGCCTACCGGAATCTGGTAGGAGCAGCCGCCACAAAGGCCCCAGCCATGGCACGCGTGCTGCCAGGCAATGCCCAAGAGAGTTTTCTCTATAAGGTCATTACAGAGGGCGACGACAACGTAAGCTACTCGCACCCCGGCCTCTTCACCGACCAGAGCTATGCGCCCTTCGTCGAAATAATCCGAAACTGGATAGAGGCAGGAGCAAAAGAATAGTATGATTATCTGAAATGTTTCGCAAAGCCTTCTAACTCTCAAACACATATGAAAATCATCCAGCGTGCAGCATTTGTAATCCTTGCCATACTTTGCATTGCAATGGCAACAGCCACCTTTGTTGAAAACAGCTACGGCCCCGCCGTGGCCCATGAATATATCTACGAGTCATGGTGGTTTATCGGGCTATGGTGCATAGCCATTGTCTGCATGCTGCCATGCATCCCCGGTCATATCCGTGGGCTGGTGCGCCTGCTGAAGCGGTGTTGTCGCCGCACCACCGTGATAGGCCTCTTACTCATGGCGTCGAGCCTAGGAGCCAACGGTGCACGGGTGGTGGAGCGCGCACAAGCCGACTCCATGCGCAGCGCCCAGGTGGTATATAACAACCGCATCTGCCCCCTCAACACTGCCGCACGCGATTTTACCCTCAAGATTACCGGCCGCACCTCCTGGCATGGCCTAAGCCCTGAGCAGGTTATCCTCTCCTGGGCGCTATATCCCGAAGACTGGAAGGACGTGGCCATGATTCGCGTAAAGAAAGCCGCCGCGCGTCAGACATTGGGCATCAAAGGCAATTATGCCCGCTTCGCCGACTTCTTTGACTCTCAGGGCAACTATCGGCTCAAGGCCGACCAGTTTCCTGACCTTGACGAGCGGCTCACCCTCATAGTGCTGGCCACCCGCGGAGAGTTCTTCACGCCCCTACCGCAGGGTATGACGCCCATCCCGTCACAACGCATCGAAGCTGAGCTGCTCTACAACTCCCTACCCCTTGACACACTGCTCTTCGCTTCATGCTTCACGCTGGCCTTCCTGCTCTTCTTCATAGGCAACCTGAAGGTGCTCCGGCCGCTGCGCAGCAGCAAGGCCGTGGCAGTAGCCATACATATAGCCACCATCCTTCTCACCCTGCTGCTTGCAGCATGCCTGGCACTGCGCTGGTATATCTCCGGTCATCTGCCCCTGAGCAACACCTATGAGACCATGCTGGTGGTCGCCCTCACGGCCCTGATTATTGCCAACCTGTCGCGACGCTACAGGATGGAGGCCCTCATAATGGGCGGTGCCACCCTGCTGGTAGCCCACATCGGGGCCCTGGATCCTCAGATCACCACCCTCATGCCAGTACTGCAGAGCCCGTGGCTGTCATCACACGTCACCACCATCATGATATCCTACTGCCTATTCGCCATGCTCCTGTTCAGACCCAACCGCACTATGCTCATCTGGGCCGAGGTGCTTCTGGCCACAGGCATCATACTCGGCTCCATCTGGGCTAAGACAGCGTGGGGTACCTACTGGAGCTGGGACCCCAAGGAGACCTGGGCACTCATCTCGCTCATTACCTATGCCTACCCTCTCCATCCGCACCTGCTACCCTGGTTCCGCCACGAAGGACACATGCGCCTCTACCTACGCCTGGCATTCCTTACCATACTCATGACCTACTTCGGGTGCAACTACCTACTCACCGGCATGCACAGCTATGCCAACTGAGAGTGAAAAAACAGAGTGAACACCGAAAGCTTTCAATTTTCAATTTACAATTTTCAATTTCCAAATTTTCTTAGTACCTTTGCACACCATAATGAAATACATCTCTAAATATATAGAACAGTTAGGTGCCACAATAGAGTTTACCACCTTCACTGCCGGCGAGGTAAGTGAAATACATGCCATGCTCAGCATAGAGCCGCGCACCGACATGTTTGAGCAACAATTCTCACGCATCAAGGAGGCTGAAAACATGCTAATGCAACTGCCTGAGGTCAGCGGAGCCAAGGCAGTCTTCAAGCGCTACTTCCTCAGCGATGCCACCAATCAAGTGCCGGCCATACAAGAAAACGACCACTGCACCATCTCCTACATACAGCAGCCGCCCCTTGACGGTTCCAAGCTGGCCGTGTGGCTATATCTGCAGAAAGGCACAGACATCAGCAACAGCGGCAACAGCACCAGAGTCTCCCACAACGGCTACCGCCACATCTGGACAATGGGGCTCTACAACACCACTGCCGACACCTCCTACATGCAGACATGGGAGACCCTCTTTACCTATATCGACATACTCAGGCAACACGACGCCACCCTGGAGGCCAACTGCGTGCGAACCTGGTTTTTTGTGCGCGATGTTGACACCCAGTACAACGGTCTCGTCAAGTCGCGCCGCGAGTGCTTCGCCGAGCAGGGACTTACCGCCGACACACACTACATAGCCTCCACGGGCATTGGCGGCACACCCGCCGACCCCAAGGCCCTCGTCCAGCTGGGCGCCTACGCCATCACCGGCCTCAGCCCCGAACAGCAGCGCTACCTCTACGCACCCACCCACCTCAACCGCACGTCAGACTACGGCGTCACCTTTGAGCGCGGCACACTGATACAGTATGGCGACCGCAATCACGTACTGATTTCCGGCACCGCCTCAATCGACAACCATGGTGAGGTACTCCACGTAGGCGACATACGCAAGCAGACGCTGCGCATGTGGGAGAACGTGGAGAAGTTACTGGAGGAAGGTGGCATGACCTACGATGACGTGATGCAGATAGTAGTCTATCTGCGCGACGGCGCCGACTATGCCGTGGTGAGCCGTATGTTCAGCGAGCGATTCCCTAACATACCATACGTCATCACCCTTGCCCCAGTGTGCCGTCCCACATGGCTGGTTGAGATGGAGTGCATAGCCGTCAAAGCCACCAGCAACGACTTCCCCGACTTTTAATCCGCAAAGACATTATATAATCGCGACTAAACAAAATCTTATCGCGACTAAACATAATTTAATCGCGAGAAAACATAATTTAATCGAGTAGCCAGACATCTCCTCGATTAAATTTTATCTCTACACTGTCACGATGGATTTTTGCAGAAATATTTTATATGAGCACTGATTTTGATTCCCCCAGCACTGATTATGCAGGTTTTTCCTGACATTTTGTTTTTTGCGTAGTTGATAGCTTTTGATTTTTTGTGATTACAAACAAAGTGCGGTTGGGGTGGTGCTGATTATCATCAATAATTCTTAACTTTGCAGGAAAATATTGAGCAAGATGAAAAGAATTACAATCATAATGATGCTCCTGACGGTAGCCACCTACGTCTTCTCCTCTGTGGGGAGCACTCCCCCACCTGAAGGGAGCGCTGATGAACGGATTATCCTCACTCCTCCCCCTCCCCATGAGCCGCGAGTGAACTGCGCCAAGGTGTTTGGACTGCGCCCGGGCAGTGAATGCCGGTTTCTGGTAGCCACCTCCGGCGACAGGCCGATGACCTTCAGTGCCAAGGGGCTGCCCAAGGGACTATATATAAATAAGGAGACAGGCCTGGTAAGCGGACGCACCAGCAGGCGTGGCGAATATGCTGTAGTGATGACGGCTACCAATGCCCTGGGCAGCGACCAGCGAACGGTGCGATTCAAGGTTGGCGATGAGATAGCCCTGACACCACCCATGGGCTGGAACTCATGGAACTGCTGGGGCAAGACGGTTAGCCAGGAGCGCGTGATGGCCTCGACACGTGCCATGAGGGACAAGGGACTCATCAACTACGGATGGACCTACATCAACATTGATGACGGATGGCAGGGCATTCGCGGCGGCAGGCACAATGCCATTCAGCCTAACAAGAAGTTTCCAGACATCAAGGGGTTGGCCGACAGCATACACGATATGGGTCTGAAGATGGGCATCTACTCCACGGCGTGGGTCATCACCTTTGCCGGTCACATAGGCTCAACGTGCCCCAACGCCGACGGCACCTATCCTTGGATTACAAAGGGCAACCACAACGACATATATAAACTGGTGACCGACGATGACCCCACGGGCGACCGCGCCAGCTGGAGGCACCACTACTACGGCGACTACTCGTTTACTGACAACGATGCGCGGCAGTGGGCCGAGTGGGGCGTTGACTACCTGAAGTATGACTGGTACCCCAACGACTATGACCACGTGGAGGAAATGAACGTCTCGCTACGCAAGCAGAAGCGCGACATTGTCTATAGCCTGTCAGGCATCTGCCTCTATTCGCTGGCCCCGGCATGGGCCAGACTGACCAACTGCTTCCGCACTACGGGCGACATTACCGACTCATGGACCTCGCTACTGAGCATCGGATTTAACGGGCAGCAGCACTGGACAGGCTTCAATGGCCCTGGGCACTGGGCCGACCCCGATATGCTCATAGTGGGCATGGTGGGATGGGGCGACAAACTGCATCCTACCCGACTGACGCCCGATGAGCAATATACCCATATCTCACTGTGGGCACTTCTGGCGGCCCCTATGCTGATAGGCTGCGACATCGCGCAAATGGACGACTTTACGCTGAGCCTGCTGTGCAACCGCGAGGTGAACGACATCGACCAAGACCCCCTGGGCGTGCAGGCTTACCCCGTGAAAGTGGACGGCGACCGCCAGACATGGGTGAAACAGCTGGAGGACGGCTCGCTGGCCGTGGGACTCTTCAATCTGGGCGAGGACAGCACCACGGTGGGCTTCGCGCCCAAGGACTTCGGCATCTTAGGCGAGGTAACGGTGCGCGATGTGTGGCGCCAGCAAGACGTAGCCGCCATCAAGCACACCGAGCGCTTTGAGTGCCGGCTGCCCAAGCATGGCTGCCGGCTGCTGCTACTAAGGCCGAAAGACTGCAAAAGCTACATAAACTATCCGGGGCAGAAAGGCTGGCCTAACCATAAGGGCTAGATAACTCTCTGCAAAGTATGCCCAACTCGAAAATTTTGTTAAAATTCTGATAATTTCTTTCAGTTAGTTTCTGAGGTGGCTGTTTGTCGATTTTTTTTCGTAATTTTGCCGTTTGCAAAAACATTAGTTACTAATGGCAGAAAACACTATTGATATAAACAGCAAGGCCCAGGGCGAGATGACACTGCACGTGGAGAACCTGGTGAAGCGCTACGGCAAGCGCACGGTGGTCAACAACGTGAGCTTCAACGTGAAGCAGGGCGAAATAGTGGGACTGCTGGGTCCCAACGGCGCCGGCAAGACAACCTCGTTCTATATGACCACAGGCCTGATAGCGCCCAACGGCGGCAAGATATTCCTCGACGATCTGGACATCACCTCCTACCCTGTCTATAAGCGTGCCCGCAACGGCATAGGCTACCTGGCACAGGAGGCCTCGGTATTCCGCAAGATGAGCGTGGAAGACAATATCATGTCTATCCTGGAGATGACGGGCAAACCTAAGGCATATCAGAAAGCAAAGCTGGAGAGCCTGATCCAGGAGTTTAGCCTGGAGAAGGTGCGCAAGAACATGGGCGACCGCCTGAGTGGCGGCGAGCGCAGACGCACCGAGATAGCACGCTGCCTGGCCATTGAACCTAAGTTCATCATGCTGGACGAGCCCTTTGCCGGTGTGGATCCCATTGCCGTGGAGGAAATCCAGAGAGTGGTCTATAAGCTCAAGGACCGCAACATCGGCATCCTCATCACCGACCACAACGTGGACGAGACGCTGGCCATCACCGACCGCGCCTACCTGCTCTTTGAGGGCAAGATACTGTTCCACGGACTGCCCGAGGAGCTGGCTGCCAACCCAATAGTGAAAGAAAAATACCTGACCAAGAACTTTGAACTGAAGAAGAAAACATTTGACTGAGACCCTTTACTGATGGCAACAAAGAAGAATACCAAGAAAAGCAATAACAGCAAGACCACCAAGAGCAAAAAGCCCACTGCCAAGACCAAGGGCAAGCAGCAGGCCAACAACGAGATGAGCCTCAAGGAGTGGTTCCGCAATCTCAAACCGGGCGAGACGGCCAAGTTTATCATTGGCCTGGTGCTGATATGCCTGTCACTGTTTATGATGGTGGCATTCATCTCCTTCATCTTCACAGGCAAACAGGATGCCGTCAATCTGGAAATCATCTCGGGCAAGAGTGTCGGAGAGATAGAGAACATCAGCAACAGCGGCGGCACCCTTGGACTGAGGGCGGCCAACTACTTCATGCAGGAGGGCTTCGGTTTCACCGCCATTATGATTCCCGTGTTCATGCTGTTGCTGGCCATCAAGATGATGAAGACGCACGTGGTGCCCATCGTCAGGGCTTTCATCTACTGCGCCTTCCTGATGATTTGGGGCTCGATAGCACTGGCCTACTTCTTCCCCGACGGACTAAGCATCTTCCAGCCCGGCGGACTACACGGCATCAACATCTGCAACCTGCTTACCTCCACCATCGGCAATATCGGCCTCATCATGCTGCTGGCCATCACGATGATCATCTTCTTTATCTACATCACCAGCAAAACCATTGAGGTAATACGCAAGATGATGCATGTGGAGAAGCCGCTGAAGGATATGGCAGAAAAGGTTAAGAACCGCATCGGCAGTGTTACCGATGAAAATGGCGAAGACGATGGCAACGAGGATGAGGAAGATAAAGAGGATGACACCGCCACACTACCCCTCACCGACTTCCCCGAGGAGCAGAAATCCACCGTCATCGACCTTGGCACCAACGAAGGCGACAAGCCCGTGATACTGGATCTCGACACAGAGACCATAGCCACCAACACCCCTGAGGATGCAGAAACCGACAATGCCAAAGACCTCATCGGCATCAAGGAAATAGACCTGGAGTTTGAGGAAGGAGAGAAAGAGGAAGAGAGCGACGAAGACGACTTTGAGCGCGGCGCCCTGGACACCCCCTACGACCCCAAACTGGACTTTGAATTCTACAAATACCCCACCATCGACCTGCTCAAGAAATATCCCGACCAGGATGCCGCCATCGATATGGAGGAGCAGCAGGCCAACAAAGAGCGCATCATCACCGTGCTGCGCAACTTCGGAGTCGAGATATCAAGCATCAAGGCTACCGTAGGCCCCACCATCACCCTCTATGAGATAACCCCTGCCGTGGGCGTGAGGATAGCCAAAATCCGCAACCTTGAGGACGATATCGCCCTCAGCCTGAGCGCCATAGGCATTCGTATCATTGCCCCGATACCGGGCAAGGGAACCATTGGTATTGAGGTGCCTAACGCCAAGCCCAAGATTGTGTCGATGGAGAGCGTAATCAACAGCCGAAAGTTCCAGGAGTGCCAGTATGAGCTGCCTATAGCCCTGGGTCGCACCATCACCAATGAGATATTCATCCAGGACCTTGCCAAGATGCCTCATCTGCTTGTGGCAGGTGCCACCGGTCAAGGTAAGTCGGTTGGTCTCAACGCCATCATTACCTCGCTGCTATACAAGAAGCACCCCACCGAGCTGAAGTTCGTACTGGTGGACCCGAAGAAGGTGGAGTTTAGCGTCTATGCGCCTTTGGAGTACAACTTCATGGCCGAGGTGGAGGAATCGGAGGGCGAGCCCGTCATCACCAACACCGACCGCGTGAAGCACACTCTCAAGAGCCTCTGCCAGGAGATGGACGACCGCTACATGCTGCTCAAGAGCGCTCGCTGCCGCAACATCAAGGAGTATAACGAGAAGTTCTGCTCGCGACGCCTCAACCCCGAGAAGGGTCACAAATACCTGCCCTACATAGTAGTAATTATCGATGAGTTTGGCGACCTTATCATGGTAGCCGGCAAGGAGATTGAATATCCCATAACGCGTATTGCCCAGCTGGCACGTGCCGTGGGCATCCACATGGTGATAGCCACCCAGCGCCCCACCACCAACATCATCACCGGCAACATAAAGGCCAACTTCCCCGCCCGTATGGCATTCCGTGTGATGGCTGCCATCGACTCACGCACCATCCTCGACCAGATGGGCGCCAACCAGCTCATCGGCCGCGGCGATATGCTCTTTCTGGCTGCCGGCAAACAGGTGGAACGCGTGCAGTGCGCCTTTGTGGATACTCCCGAGGTGGAGGCCATCAATGACTTCATTGCCCAGCAAAACGGACCGCTGCGTCCCTATCTGCTGCCTGAGGTAGCCATTGATGACTCCGACATGGGCGGCGACAGTGGCGATGGCGACGGCCCCGTGGCACGCTACGACTCAATGTTTGCCGACGTAGCTCGCTATGTAGTCAACGGTCAGCAAGGCTCCACGTCAGCCATACAGCGCACCTTCGCCATCGGCTACAACCGCGCCGGCCGACTCATGGACCAACTAGAG
>CADAJV010000024.1 GCA_902788275.1 uncultured Bacteroidales bacterium
TTTCGTCGGTGGTCGCGCCGTCTTGAAAGAGGCTGGGCCTCTTTAGGCGCGGGCCGACATTAAGAAATCTGAGAGCCTTGGCGGCAAATCTAAGAGCCTCGAAACCAAATCTAAGAGCCTTGAAAATGACAGCTCGAGGCTCTTAGATTTTTTTTCCACGGAGTTAGTTTATTTTTCCACGGAGATAAAACTTTTTTCAAGGGGATTAGATTAAACTCTGGCAATGATCACGCAAAAGACTCGGAACAAAAGTCTTATGTCTGTTCTAATCAACGCTGCTATGCAATAAACATACAACTAACGCAGTCAGAATTGGTTGCATTATAAGTAATCTGTGCCAACATCTATATTATTACCGTTAATTTTAAATAATCTTGTCTGCATACAAAAAATCTCAAACCTAGAACCTCTAATCTCAAATATATTTACTACCTTTGCAGCCGCTATCGCCGAAATAGCTCAGTTGGTAGAGCAACGCATTCGTAATGCGTAGGTCGCGGGTTCGAGTCCCGCCTTCGGCTCAACAAGTACAGCAATGGAAAAAGTAGTATCAGGCATTCGCCCCACGGGCAACCTCCACCTCGGCAACTATTTCGGAGCCGTCAAGTCGTTCGTCAAAATGCAGGACGACTATGACTGCATGTTCTTCATAGCCGACTGGCACTCCCTCACCACCCAGCCTAAGCCCGAAGATATCCGCCGCAGCGTCAAGACCATCCTGGCCGAATACCTCGCCTGTGGCATAGACCCAGAGAAAGCCGTTATCTACATCCAGAGCGATGTGCGCGAGACCCTGGAGCTATACCTCTACCTCAACATGAACGCCTACCTTGGCGAGTTGGGCCGTGTCACCACCTTCAAGGAGAAGGCACGCAAGCAGCCCAACAATGTCAACGCAGGCCTCTTCACCTACCCCACACTCATGGCCGCCGACATCCTTCAGCACAAGGCCGTAAAGGTGCCCGTAGGCAAAGACCAGCAGCAGAACATGGAGATGGCGCGCAAGTGTGCCCGCCGCTTCAATAATATATATGGTGTCGAGTACTTCCCCGAGCCCCAGGACTTCACCTACTCCGACAAGGCCGTCAAGATACCAGGCCTCGACGGCAGCGGCAAGATGGGCAAGAGCGATGGCAACTGTATCTACCTCTGCGACGATGATGCCACCATCACCAAGAAAGTAAAGAAAGCCCTCACCGTCAGCGGCCCCACCGAGCCATGCTCTGAGAAGCCCGAATGCATACAGAATCTCTTCACCTTCCTTGAGATATGCTCCTCACCCGAGGTGAACGCATATTTCCAGGAGCAGTGGGACACCTGCGCCATCCGCTTCGGCGATCTCAAAAAGCAGTTAGCCGAGGACCTCTGCCGCATCATAGCCCCCATACGCGAACGCATCTGCCAGTTCCAGTCCGACGATGCCCTCCTTGAGCGCATAGCCTGCGAAGGAGCAGAGCGCGCCCGCGCCTCAGCAGCCCAAACCCTGCGCGAAGTCCGTGAAATAGTAGGTTTTACCCCCGAGCAGAGAAACTAACTACTTTTTAATTTAACTCTAAACCCGTAAACACATAACCCGTAAACCATAGACACTCACCCTGCGCTTGTGGCGAAATTGGTAGACGCGCCAGACTTAGGATCTGGTGACTCCGGTCGTGTAGGTTCGAGTCCTATCAGGCGCACACAACACACATAAACAACAACAAGAAGAGACAACCTACAAAAGGATTGTCTCTTTCTCTTTTCTCATCAAAACAATAAGCAATGAAGACAAAGACCATCCTGGCCGCACTCTTGGCCGCGACAATCATGATCAGCACACACACCATGGCACAGACCACCACCCCCGAACAAAACGGCTTCACCGCCTTCAGCGTAGAGAGCGACTTCACCGCCAACGGCTTCAGTTGGTTTCACACTCCCCTGCTCCTGGCCGCCGGCGATCAGGTCAGCAGCAACGCCATGACCATCGGCTGGGGCAACATCGGCACCCTCTGGCGCAAGACAGCCCTCACCGTCTATGTAGCCAAGCAGCGCTACACGCGTCGCTTTATGGACAAGTCCGACTATTTCACCGTCATGGCTTTCGGCGAAGATGCCGACCGCATCCTGAGCTATATGGGCACCAAGAGCGGCCGCGACGGCGACAAGGCCAAAGCCCTCGGCCTGCATACCGCCTACACAGCCAACGGCACCCCCTACTACACCGAGGCCACCATGGTCATAGAGTGCAAAACCATGTACGCCGCACCCTTTGACCCCAAGGGCTACAAAGAAGTCCCCGCCAAGCTCTACAGCAACTTCCCCGCAGGAGTCCACACCATGTATATAGGCGAAGTCGTCAATGCCTGGAAACGGTAAACATTTCATCAGGAACAATACATAGAGACAATATGCCTTTACCCGGCAATCAGGGGCACTCCGTCATGGAGCGCCCCTGATTGCACATTGTAGCCTATGGCCTGTTTAGCCTCATTTCAGCTGCTTGCCGTCAGCAAAAGCCTTGCCGACAGCCTTGCCCAGCTGGATGTATGCGTGATGAACAGGATCGTAGGTAATCAGGTTCATCTTCTCCACGTCAGGCTTGCCATCTTCGGCCAGATATTTCTCGTCGCATAGGATGTTTACAATCTCCCCAACCAGATTATAGCCGCCGTCCGCCTCGTCAATCTTCTGTTTAACGCGGCATTCCAACGTCATGGGAAAGTCGGTGAACACGGGAGCCTTAACGTTGGGTGCCTGCTCCACAGTCCATCCCGTCTTTTCCATCTTATCTGGCGTATTCCTTCCGCTCACGATGCCCACATAGTCAGACGCCACCATCGTCTCTGCCGTAGCAAACGTAACGGTAAAGTCATCATTGTCCTTAAGGTTGTCAGTCGTAGCATGAGAGCCTAGGGAAATCATTATCTCATGCATATCCCACTGCCCGCCCCATGCGGCGTTCATTGCATTGGGTTTACCGTCTTTGTTGTAAGTGCCGATAATAAGAACCGGCTGTGGAAGAATCCACGCATTTGATTTGAAACTTTTCATAGTGTTGATGATTATATTCAGTTATTCTTTTAGCTCAGTCAGTCGTTCTCCAAATCCTTCTCCATCCGAGGTATGGATGTCAATATCTTCTGAAGGAGTCCATCTTCTGAGAGCTGATCTAACATTTCCTGCGTTGTACCATATCCCACAACCCTTTCGCAGCCATAAGGTCGAGGATAATTAACAACGGCAAGCTCCAAGAAGCGTTCTGTTCCATCCAAGGTAGATGTCACACTCTAAGTCTGGATTTTTTTCGTAGAGCTTCACCTGCTTCATTTTCTATTGATTGTCATCGCTGCCGTAAAAAGGCGAGGGAAAGTATGGCAGCATACATCACAAAGATGTTTTTCCATATATTCATTATTTCATTTAAGCCAATCTGTTACCTAATCCCATATACTTTGTGATATACAGTTTCATCTTTAGATTTCACTTCATAGACATATCGTCCTTCGAATTTTAAAGACGACATCTGAATAGCACCTTCTGCCTGTTCGCAAGATTGGAGTATTAACTCTTTTGAGGTTCCCGGGGCAAACGATTGTGAATTAAATTTGATTCCATTCATCTTGTAGGCATCAGAATAGGCTAATTCAATAGCCTCAATTTCGGAATTATTACCGTTAATAGCTGATGTTAGCCCAAAAGTGTAAATAGGTTCACTTTCATCGTCGCTGCTGCAAGAGGCGAGGGAGAGCATGGCAGCACACATAACAAAGATGATTCTCCAGATTTTCATTGTCTTCATTTCTATCATTTCTTTTTTTGTTGTAACATTTCTACTGTTCATTTTTCTAATCAATCCTTCCATGTGTTGATTTGATTTCAAACATTTGGGATGTTATGCAGTTCGCAAGCATTAACTGTGCCAAAGTAACGAAACAGCTCTATTTTCAAAAAATGTCGGCACATAGACAAAAGACGAAATAAAAAACCTGTTTTAGCTGAAGAACGGAAGAAAAACTTGAGAACAGAAAACTTGGAGTCTTAATTCCGCTATTTCAAATCTAAGAACATCCGTTGTTTTGTCGTAATAACTCTTTTCATGACCTCGCGTGTGTTGTTGTGTTGTTGTTGTTGACATAGGAGTAGATTTATCTACGACTATGTCCCCTTCTTTTATTTTCTTTTGATTACTTTTCTTTGTTTTTCTTGTTCCGATTTTCGGCAATTATTATAGTCATGCCGTACAATTTGAACACCATCGTTGCAATATATTTTTTCCAGTTATATATTTTTCTTTTACTTACTCCGTGTAGTTCGACGACTTTACATCATACAGACAAACGTTTCGATTAAACCATAGACAGAAAGCTTGCTTTATGTTATGGCGGAGAAACGTCTGTTGATGAAATTAAACGAAAGAAAATCTAACGGCGACCTTAGAAAATCTAACGGCGACCTTAGATTTTTTAATGCAGACTTTAAAAAAAATAATCGCGAGAAGCCGTCTGGCCCGACGCGATTAGTTTGCGGCTCAGCGCGATTAGTTTACGGCTCTACACGATTAGTTTTCGTTCCTTCGCAATTTAATGGCGGAAGGCTCGCAGTTAAGTGGCAGCGGCGGCTGCTAAGGCAAGAAATGAGGTTTAAAATACGAATTAAACGTCTGACATTATCACGCCTGCAAATCAGATGATTACCAGTCAGCGATATACAATTTGCACGTTGTCGGCACAAAAGAAGGACGCCTGCGTTAACAGCTGCTGATCAGCACGTTACGGCATCCGCCTGGCATCACGACAGGGTATAAGAAACGAGATTGGTTTCATATTGCAACAATTTTGAAAAAATTTTTTCGAGCATATCTCGCTAATAACAAAAGACTTAAATTGGCGACACTAAATTTGTGCGAAAAATTCCCGAAAAAAGTCTTGGGCATTTGAAGGGAATGGGGTAACTTCGCAGTGCAAAATCAAACTATGTTAAGGATAGTATCACATATTGAAAACCTGCTGCTCAACCACGACTGCGTGATTGTGCCGGGCATCGGCGGTTTCGTTACCCACTTTGAGGAGGCTTCCTTCTCGGAGGATGGCAACGAGATTTATCCGCCATACTGCTCGGTGAGCTTCAATGCCCATCTCTCTGACAAGGAGGATAAGTATGGCATGCTGGCGCAGTCGTATATGACGGCCTACGATATCAACTATCCTAAAGCCCTGTCGCTGGTGAGAGAGGACGTGGCTGACATGCTTGAGCAGCTGCGCAAGAATATGGAGCTGAAAATCGGCACCATCGGCACCCTGCAGTTCACGCTCAACTACACGCTGCTGTTTACCCCTTCTGACGAGTGCGGCATCTTTGCCAAGGAACTCTACGGACTAGTGCAGGCGGGGATAGCACAAAAGTGCGACAGTGCGAAAGTACGAAAGAGTGAGAGTGTGACCGAAACGGCCTCAGGTCTCAGACCCCAAATCTCAACTACCAAGCCTCAAACATCAAGCCTCCAAGCCTCCAAGCCTATCATTGAGCGCGACATTGACGGCACTCACTATATCATAAGGGTAAGCAGGAGCGCCGTGCGCTATGCACTGACAACGGTGGCCGCCGCACTGCTATACTTCGTGTTTACCATAGCACCGTCGGTATCTCCCGTAATGGAGAGCAATGTGCAGCAGGCGGGTATAGCACATAAGTTCAAAAGTGCGAAAGTACGAAAGTGTGAGAGCGTGACCGAACCGGCCTCAAATATCAAACATCAAACATCGAACCTTAAGCCACAACCCTCCTACACCTTGGTGCTTGCCAGCGCGGTGAGCCAGAAGGGCGCACAGCGCCTGGTGGATGAGCTGAAGGCGGACGGCTTTGCCGGTGCCAAAGTGATAGACGACAACGGTATGACCAGAGTGATCTTCTCCGCCTACCCCACAGAGGATGACGCCTACCGCGCTGCCAGGACACTGCGCCAACAGCACGAGGACTTCCACTCAGCATGGGTGATGGAGTTGGAGCCATAACAAGACGAGAAGTAAATAAGAAGTTAACAAGAAGTTAACGGGACGATTGCTTTTCTGCTTAGTAATGGCGATGTCCCGTTAATTTTTTTAGATATATACAACCGATGAAACGACTCTCCTGCCCACGATGCGGCCACTACCTTACCTTCAATGAAGCCGACTATCCCGCCGGCCGTGTGCTAGTGTTTGTATGCCCCGCATGCCAGAAACAATTTAAGGTGAAGCTGGGCGTCAAGGCAGACAAGGAGAAGCCCGCCCTGGGCAAACTGATTGTGCTTGAGAACAGCTTTCACGAAAGGCAGGAACTGCCTCTGACTATGGGAGATAACGTGATTGGAAGATACGTGAAGGGCACCGCCGCCAACCGTCCTATCATGACCAGCGACCCCAGCATCGACACCACCCACTGCATAGTCACTGTAAAACAGAACAAGAAGGGCAAGGTGCAGTTCATACTGAGGGATGCTCCCAGCCTGACAGGTACATTCTATCAAGGCGAAATCCTTAAGGACCAAGACCGCATATTCCTGGAGAACGAGGCGGTGATAAACATTGGCGGCACAACATTGATTTTTAATCAAGACCCCATCCAATCCCCCCAGGGGGAAGACATACCCTGATGCCAGGGTCCTCCCCTAGGAGAGTTAGAGAGGTCTCATAACTTCCATCGCGAAGCAATTTAAATCCTAAATATTAAACAAGCATTGAAAATACCACTCTTATATAAGGAACTGCGAGCACTGCAAGGGCCTACCTTTGAGGGCAGAGGCTACCGCGAGCTGAAGCTGTGCATCAAGCGCATGGTGGAGGAGGGCCGTCTGCACACCGCCGACAAGGAGGCCGATGTTGAGCAGGCAATGGAAACGGCTATCATAGTGAGCCGCGAGATTGGCATGAGCCCCGAGGGCATCAGGGCATGCCTGATATCTCCCTTCGTGACCGACAGCAGCCAGCTGCCGCTGATAGGCAAGACAATGGGCGACAGCGTAGCGACCATCCTGGAGGGGATTATCAACATACAGCAGCTATACAAGAAGAACACCAGCATCAAGACAGAGAACTTCCGCAACCTGCTGGTGTCGTTTGCCAAGGACATGAGGGTTATACTCATCATGATTGCCAGCTGCACCAATACGATGCGCAAGATGAGCGCCTTATGCTCTGACGACAAGGACAAGAGCCGCCTCGCCGACCTGCCCAGCTATTCTGCCGACTATATGGAGCAGATAGCCGTGGAGGCCTCGTTTCTCTATGCCCCGCTGGCACATAAGCTGGGACTGTATAAGATAAAGAGCGAGCTGGAGGATATCTCGCTCAAGATACTGGAGCACGATGCCTACTACCATATCAAAGAGAAGCTGAACACCACCAAGGCGGCCCGCGACAAATATATCGACAACTTCATCAAGCCCATTGAGGAGCAACTGACGCAGCAGGGACTGAAATTTCATATCAAGGGACGCACAAAGAGCATACACTCCATCTGGCAGAAGATGAAGAAGCAGAAATGTGAGTTTGAGGGGGTGTATGACCTCTTTGCCATACGTATCATACTCGATTCGCCGCTGCAGAAGGAGAAGGCTCAGTGCTGGCAGGCCTACAGCATTATTACCGACATGTATCAGCCTAACCCCAAGCGACTGCGCGACTGGCTGTCGATACCTAAGAGCAACGGCTACGAAAGCCTGCACATCACGGTGCTGGGACCTGAGCAGAAATGGGTGGAGGTGCAGATACGCACCGAGCGCATGGACGACATTGCCGAGCACGGACTGGCAGCCCATTGGCGATATAAGGGCGTGAAGACGGGAGAGCGAGGAATAGAGAACTGGCTCTCAAGCATACGCACTGCGCTGGAGGTGGGCGACAATATGCAGATGATGGATCAGTTTAAGACTGACCTGCAGACCGATGAGGTGTATATCTTCACCCCCAAGGGCGACCTGCATAAACTGATTGCCGGAGCCACAGTGCTGGACTTTGCCTACAGCATCCACACCAACATAGGCGACCACTGCACCGGGGCTATCGTCAACGACAAAAACGCGTCGATGCGACAGAAGCTGGTGAGCGGCGACCAGGTGACCATCCTCACCTCTGCCAGTCAGACGCCAAAGGCAGCATGGCTGGACTATGTAGTGACGGGCAAGGCAAAATCAAAGATTCGTCAGTCGCTCAACGAGATACAGGCTAAGGCCACAGGCATAGCCAAGGAGATACTGGAGCGTAAATTCCGCAACCGCAAGATTGAGCTCAACGGCAACTACCTGAACACCGTGATAAAGAAGATGGGCTACAAAGACCCAGGCGAATTCTTCCGCAAGGTGGCCGAAGACCAGATTGACATCAACGACATCATTGAGCAGTATCAACTGGTGGTAAAGCGTGAGAACGGTGAGCTGGAGAATACTGCCCCGGTGCATAAGGCTGACGAGTTTGTGCTGGGCAGCAGCGGCCACGAAGAGGGTGTGTCGGGCGAGGAGTTGGTGATTGACCGCAACATCAAGGGACTCGACTACACCCTGGCTAAGTGCTGCTCGCCGGTGTATGGAGACAAGATATTTGGGTTCGTGACCATCAACAACGGCATACGCATTCACCGCACCAACTGCCCCAACGCCGCGGCACTGCGCGAGAAATATGGATACAGGATTGTCAAGGCACGCTGGGCCGGCGAGGGAGGCAAGGGCTCCTACCCCATCGCCCTCCACATAGTGGGCAACGACGACCTGGGAGTGGTGAACAATATCTCCTCCATTCTGAGCAAGGACGAAAAGGTGAACATACGCTCATTCAGTATTGACAGCCACGACGGACTCTTTGAGGGCACACTGACGATAATGATCAGCGACACACGCCAGCTGGACAACATCATCAAGAAGCTCCGCACCGTGAAGGGAGTGAAGAACGTGAGCCGCTGAACATGGTGAACCGTTGGTTATTTGAATTTTAGCCAGGTCCGGCAACTATAGACCTTTGCCGCTGCGCTCTCGCGGCTCGTTTAAGCCAGCCCGCGCCGAAAATTAGTACCATCCCCCCATCGGGGAACTATATAATCATACGCCCCCGGTAGCATCCGGGGGCGTATGACTGTTTTGCCGATAGCGTAACACAACGGCTATTTCATTGCCAAAGACTAAGTCATTAAGCTACCGGGCACCGATTCACAAAACACTCAGGAACTCCTGTGGCACAGGGGTGTCAAACTGCAGACGTTCACCCGTGACGGGGTGGATGAAGTGCAGCATGTAGGCGTGAAGGAATAGTCTGCTGACGAATGGACTGTCGGCCTCTGAGGGCCCATACTTGTTGTCGCCAAGTATGGAGGCTCCAAGTTCAGAGAAATGAACGCGAATCTGATTCTTGCGGCCTGTATCGAGGCGCGCTTCCACCAGCGAATTGGCCGACCCCTGCTGCAAGACACGATAGTGGGTGATGGCCAGTTTGCCGCCGTTATCTACGGGGCTGCTGCATGTAAAGAACTGCTTGGTCTCGGTAAGCCAACTCCTGACAGTGCCCTCAGCCTGGGGCATCCTGCCGCGTACGACACACACATAGCGGCGGTCATAGACGAGGCCCTTCCAGTCTGCCTCAAACATCTGCTGCACCTCACGACTCTTGGCAAAGACCATCAGTCCTGAGGTGTCACGGTCAAGACGGTGCACCAGATGAGCACGGCAACGCTGATGGCTGCGCTCAAGGTATTCGTCCAGCACGTCCTTGACACAGAAACTATGGTGCGAGGTGGCCATCGAAAGGATGCCTGAAGCCTTATTGACAACAAACAGGTGGCGGTCTTCATACACCAAACTCAGGAATGGACTGGAAAACTGTCTGCGCCCAGCGGCAGCAGGACCTATCTCCACCCTGTCGCCAAGACTTAGCTGGTGGTCATGGCGCGTCACGACCTTACCGTTGACAAGAATGCGTCCATTGCCAAGGTATTGCTTTAGGCGACTGCGGCTCATGTCAGGATAGGCCTCTGGCAAGTATTGCAGAAGCTGTATTGGCTTATCTACGTACTTCATAACTGTTAATTATGTGCAAAAATAATAGTTTTTGCGCAAACAAGCACTTAAAAAACAGGTATAACAGAAAAAATCATTATCTTTGCATTTAAAATACATGCGCGCATAATCGTAACCACAACTTTGCACTGCATAATTTACCTGCAAATGAGAAGAAAGATAACACATATACTCTGGGGACTTACCGGCACCTTCATAGTCTGCGTGACTCTGTTTTTCGTGGCTATATGGAACGGCTGGATTGGCTATGTGCCACCTATTGAGGAACTGGAGAACCCCATAAACCGCTATGCATCGCAGATTCTGTCAGACGATGGCGAACTGCTGGGCACATGGTCGTATAGCGAGAATCGCATCTATGCCTCCTACGACGAAATAGCTCCCTGTGTTTTCAAGGCTCTCATTGCCACTGAGGACAAACGCTTTTACGAACACTCGGGTATTGACCTGCGCTCTCTGTTTAGAGCTATAGTAAAGCGCGGCATCATGCGTCAGTCGGCAGCGGGTGGCGGCAGCACTATAACCCAGCAGTTGGCCAAGCAGCTGTACTCCTCAGTGACACGTAACAGCACAGAGCGAGTAATGCAGAAAGCCATTGAGTGGGTGATTGCCCTTAAAATAGAGCACTACTATTCGAAGGATGAGATTATGACGCTATATCTCAACAACTTTGACTTTCTCCACCACGCAGTGGGCATCAAGAGTGCTGCAAAGATTTATTTTAACAAGGAAGCCAATGAGCTGACGGTGCCCGAGGCTGCCATGCTGGTAGGCATGTGTAAGAATCCTTCTTATTTCAACCCCATTCGTAATCCTCAGCGTGTGCTGGAGAGGCGCAACACCGTGCTCCAGCTAATGGCCGACGAGGGTTACATCAGCGACATTGAGGCCGGAGCCTACAAGGCTCAGGAACTGGGGCTGAACTTCCAGCGTGTGTCGCACGACAAGGGCATTGCCACATATTTCCGCGAATATCTACGCCACATAATGATGGCTGAACAGCCTGAGCGAGACAAGTTTAACAGCGAGCTGGAGTACACCGACGCCAAATATGAGTGGGACAATAATCCGCTCTACGGATGGTGCAACAAAAACTTCAAGAGCAACGGGGAGCCGTATAACATCTATACTGACGGCCTTAAGATACACACCACCATCGACAGCCGCATGCAGCGCTATGCCGAACAGGCTGTAAGAGAACACGTGGGGGGCTATCTGCAACAAGTGTTTTACAAGGAGCAGCGTGGCTCGGCCAACTACCCCTACTCTGCCGGCACCAGTGCCAAGACCCGCAACAACCTGATACGGCAAGCAGTGAAACAGAGTGCCCTCTATCGCAACATGACAGCCAACGGAGCCAGCGAGGAAGAAATAGAACGAGCCCTGCACACCAAGGTGCCTATGACCGTGTTTACTTACCACGGCGTGGTTGACACGATGATGACACCGCTTGACTCCATTCTTTACCACAAGGCTTTCCTGCAGGCTGGATTTATGTCGATGGACCCCGTCAACGGATATGTCAAGGCATACGTCGGCGGTATCGACTACACCCATTTCCAGTACGACATGTGTTCACAAAGCCACCGCCAGGTGGGATCCACTATTAAGCCTTACCTCTATGCCATGGCTATGGAGAACGGCATGACGCCCTGTGACATGGTGCTCAACATACAGCGCACATACGGCAACTGGACTCCGCGCAACGGCAGCAGTGCACGCTATGGGCAGCTGGTACCGCTGAAGTGGGGATTGGCACAGAGCAACAACTGGATTTCTGCATACCTTATTGACAAGTACGGACCATCGGCATTCGTGCAGATGCTCCATCACTTTGGCATAAAGCACAACATCGCCAACCCAAACATGACACTCTGCCTCGGCACTTGCGAGATTTCCGTCAAGGAAATGGTTAGTGCATACACCGCCTTCGCCAACAGCGGAATGAGGGTGATGCCGCTGATGGTTACCCGCATAGAGAACAGCAATGGCAAAGTAATCGACCGATTCCGCACCAACACCGACGAGGTGATAAGCAGTGAGAGCAGCTATCGCATGCTCGACATGATGAAGGCAGTAATAGACCAAGGTACGGGCCGCAGGCTCAGGAGCAAATACGGACTTACGGCCCAGATAGCCGGCAAGACCGGTACCACCCAGCGCAACTCCGACGGATGGTTTATGGGAGTGGTGCCCAGGCTGGTCAGCGGTTGCTGGGTTGGCGGAGAAAATCCAAACATCCATTTCAACAGTATGGCCTACGGCCAGGGTGCCGCTATGGCACTGCCGGTGTGGGCTCTGTTTATGAAGAAAGTGTATGCCGACCCTTCGCTGGGATACCTGCAGAACGAGACATTCAGCATTCCGCAGGATTTCGACATGTGTGGCTTCGGCCTCTTCCTCGACACCGACTCGGTTGACTACAACCTGGGCAGCGAAGACGAGATATTTGAGATAGAAGACTGGTAAAAAGAAATTTATATATAGACTCCATACATGAAATTTGCAGCAATAATACCCGCCCGCTACGCTTCTACACGATTTCCAGGCAAGCCTCTGGCCATGCTTGGCGGCAAGCCAATCATTCAGAGAGTGTTTGAGCGCGTAAGCAGCATTGTAAGCAACACCTACGTGGCCACCGATGACGAGCGAATCTACAGTACAGTGGAGCAGTTTGGGGGCCGCGCCATCATGACCCGCACCGACCACAAGAGCGGCACCGACCGCTGCTGGGAGGCTGTCAGCAAGCTGGGAGCAGACAACTTTGACGTGGTAATCAATGTGCAGGGTGACGAGCCCTTCATCCTGCCCGAGCAAATAGAGGCCCTGCAGCAGTGCTTCAGCAATCCGCAGACAGAGATAGCCACTTTAGTCATGCCCTTTTCCGCCGATGCACCGATAGAAACACTGGAAAACCCCAACAGTCCCAAGGTTGTGGTGGGCAAGGAAATGCAGGCCCTCTATTTCAGCCGGTCAATAATACCCTATCTACGCAGTGTGAATCGCAACGAGTGGCTGAAGAACCACACATATTACAAGCATATCGGCATATATGCCTACCGCACCGAGGTGCTACGCCATATCACCACCCTGCCCCCTTCGGAGTTGGAAAAGGCCGAGTCGCTTGAGCAGCTACGATGGCTGGAAAACGGACTCCGCATACAGGTAGGCATCACTAAGCAGGAGACCATAGGTATCGACACTCCTCAGGACCTGGAAAAAGCCGCACAATTTCTCAAGACAAAACAAGAAAAATAATCTACGCATGAAAAAGAATAGTATAATACGTGCTCTCCTGCTATTTGGAGCAGCCACACTCATCACTCCCGCCACCAATGCGCAGAAAATAAGCATCGGCACTTACACCTTTAAGAACGGTGACATCTACAACGGCCAGTTGGTAGGCGGCCGCCCAAATGGCAAGGGCAAGACCCAAATGGTCAACGGCGACACATACGAGGGCGGTTACCTCAAGGGCAAGCGCTACGGCCAAGGCACCTACACCTTTACCGATGGTGAGAAATATGTTGGCGAATGGCTGGAGGACCACCAGCACGGCAACGGCGTCTTCTACTATAACAACAACAACCGCTATGACGGCCTATGGTATAAGGATGTGCAGCACGGCCACGGTGTGATGTACTACTACAACGGCGACGTTTACAACGGCGAATGGGTCAACGACAAGCGTCACGGCAAGGGAGTATATACCTACGCCAAGGGCGCCTACTACAACGGCGACTGGAAGGACGACCAGAAATCGGGTATCGGCACCTTTGTGTGGCCCGACAGCTCCAAATATGTGGGAGCATGGCTGGAAAATATGCGCAATGGCTACGGCACCTTTACCTATGCCGACGGCGACATATACAGCGGCGACTGGAAGGACGACAACATGAACGGCAAGGGAGTCTATCGCTTCAGCAACGGTGATGAATACGACGGTCAGTACCGCGACGGCAAGCGAACAGGCACTGGCATATATAAGTTTGCCAACGGTAATAAGTACAATGGCACTTTCCTCAACGGCGAGAAGAGCGGCACTGGCACATTTACCTGGAAGGAAGACGGCTCAAGCTACATAGGCAGCTGGGCTAGCGACCGCCGCAACGGCAAGGGCAAGCTTACATATGGTAACGGCGATGTCTATGACGGCGTCTGGAAAGACGACGAAATGAACGACACCGATGGAATACTCCGCAAGAAAGACGGCGAGAAATATCGCGGCGGATTCAAGAGTGGAGTGAAACACGGCAAATGTATAGAAGTAAACAAGGACGGTCTCCGCTTTGAAGGCTCCTATAAGAACGGAGTCCGCGACGGTGCTTACATCGAACGCGACAAGACAGGCAAGATTGTCTCTAAAGGTAAATATGTGAACGGAAAGAAAGTAGAGGAATAAATCTATCGTAGAGTCATCTATAACCACTAACCTATAACCATTCATCCATCCTCTATCTAGAAGTTAAGAAGTTAAGTAGTTAAGAAGTTAAGCCATTAGTCAGGACTATCGTCCTCATAACCATTCATCCATCCTCTATCTAGAAGTTAAGAAGTTAAGTAGTTAAGAAGTTAAGCCATTAGTCAGGACTATCGTCCTCTATCTCCTTCTCACTCCCTCTCACTCCCTCTATAACCTATAGCCACTAACCTATAACCATTCTATTCTCAATTAATCATAGATTTCTCCCATGAAAATTATCGACAGAGACCCTTGGCTCAAGCCTTTTGAGGCAGCCATCACAGGCCGCCATCAGCATGCCATCGACAAGGAATCCGAACTGACAGGCAGCACCGGCACCTTAAAGGATTTTGCTGCCGGACACCAATACTTCGGCCTTCACCAGACGGCCAACGGCAAATGGGTTTTCCGCGAGTGGGCACCCAACGCCACCGCCATCTATCTCATTGGCGATTTTAACCACTGGCAGCAGGCCGACGACTATAAGCTGCAGCCCATAGGCACCGACGGCGTTTGGGAGATTACCCTGCCCCGTGACGCTATGCACCATGGCCAGCTCTACAAGATGCTGGTGCAGTGGCAGGGCGGTCAGGGAGAGCGCATACCGGCATGGGCCCAGCGAGTAGTGCAAGATGACCAGACAAAGATATTCAGCGCCCAGGTTTGGGCTCCGGAGAAGCCTTATAAATTCCGTCATCGCCATTTCAAGCGTCAGTCCGGCCCGCTGTTTATCTACGAATGCCATATCGGCATGGCTCAGGATGCCGAGCGAGTAGGCACCTATGAGGAATTTCGTCTCAACATCCTGCCGCGTATCAAGGAGGAAGGCTATAACTGTATACAGATAATGGCCATACAGGAGCACCCCTACTATGGCAGTTTCGGCTATCACGTCTCCAGTTTCTTTGCCCCATCAAGCCGCTTTGGCACCCCCGAGGAACTCAAGGCCCTCATCGACACCGCCCATTCCATGGGCATTGCCGTCATAATGGACCTCGTGCATAGCCACGCCGTAAAGAACGAGGTGGAGGGACTTGGCAACCTGGCTGGCGACCCCAACCAGTTTTTCTACCCCGGCGACCGCCACACACATAACCAGTGGGACAGCCTCTGCTTTGACTACGGCAAAAATCAAGTGCTCCACTTCCTGCTGAGCAACTGCCGTTACTGGCTGGAGGAGTTTCAGTTCGATGGTTTCCGTTTCGACGGCGTAACATCCATGCTCTACTACAGCCACGGGCTCGGTGAGGATTTTCTCGACTATTCCGCCTATTTCAATGGTCATCAGGACGACAATGCCATCTGCTACCTCACCCTGGCCAATCGTCTTATCCATCAGGTCAATCCCCGCGCCATCAGCATAGCCGAAGAAGTGTCAGGCATGCCCGGTCTGGCTGCCAGCTTCGAGGATGGCGGCTACGGCTTTGACTATCGCATGGCCATGAACATTCCCGACTTCTGGATAAAGACCATCAAGGAGCTGAAAGACGAAGACTGGAAGCCCTCCGCCATTCTCTGGGAAGTCACCAACCGCCGGGCCGATGAGCACACAGTGTCCTATCTGGAAAGCCACGACCAGGCTCTGGTAGGCGACAAGACCATCATCTTCCGTCTGGTGGATGCTGACATGTACTGGCATTTCCGCAAGGGTGACGAAAACGACGCCGTCAGACGAGGTGTAGCACTCCACAAGATGTTGCGCCTTATCACCAGCTCAACCATCAATGGTGCCTACCTCAACTTTATGGGCAATGAGTTTGGTCACCCCGAGTGGATAGACTTCCCGCGCGAGGGCAACGGATGGAGCCACAAGTATGCACGCCGCCAATGGAACCTTGTGGACAACCGCGACCTGCTCTATCACTACCTCGGCGATTTTGACCACGACATGCTGCTCACCCTCAAGAACAACACCCATCTGCTCCAGACCAAGGTGCGCGAGGTATGGCATAACGACGGCGACCAGGTGCTGGCTTACAGCCGCGGCAAATACCTCTTTGTGTTCAATTTCAGTCCCACCCACAGCTATGAGGGCTACGGCTTTATGATGCCCGAGGGCAAGTATAAGGTAGTGCTCAACACCGACTCCACACAGTATGGCGGCTTCGGCTTCTGCGACGACAGCATTGAGCACTTCACCAACCACGACCCCCTGCTTGCCCGTCAGCATAAGGGATGGCTCAAGCTCTATCTGCCTGCACGCTCTGCTCAGGTACTTAAACTCATCAGTGACTGAGACTTAATAACAGTTCGCTAAAGTCCTTCTTAACATTTAACCTCGATGAAAATACCCACCATCAACCTCCGTCATCAGATCCAGATGCTCTGCTGGGGATTTTTGTTTATGGGCATCATCGGTTACTGGAGTTTCCAGCACCTCCTTATACTAAACAGCTATAGTTACCTCGGCGTGAGCAACCTTACCATTGTATGCCTGCTCATTATCGCCACGCTGCTGCCCTACTCCCTGGCCCGCCGCTGTCGGCTGGGCAATGAGTGGTATGCCCTGGCCTTTTGTCCCAGCATGCTCGGGCTCTCAGTCATTGCCAACCAGCACATAGGCGCAGCCACCATCATCACCGCAGCCCTGGCACTCACGGTTTGCATTGTCCTGGCAGTCAAGCAGCCAGCACTACGCTGCCACCCCGTCAACTCCAACCTCACCATACTTATTGTGGTGAGCATCATCTCACTATGCATCACCGACACAGACGAACTGACCCACAACCGTAACAAACTGCAGCACCTCGTTGCAGCAGGCAAATATGAAGATGCCCTCCGTGTAGGCACCTCCAGCACAGCCACCGACTCATCGGTCTTCAACCTCAGAGCCACCGCCCTCAATCACATCCATCAGCTGGGCAGCCGCCTGTTCAACTACCCTGTCCCTCAGAGCAACAGCTATATCGCAATCTCGTCAGCACCAAGACTCTCCGCAGCCGACACCCGTGACATAACCCTCTGCAACCTGTTGCTCAGCAAAGACCTGTCCACCTTCAGCAAAGTGCTACCGCAACTATATAATATAAATAGCGACACGCTGCCCCTACACTACAAGGAAGCCCTTGTCATTTACATGTCTCGCTCCACCAACCCCAGCCTGTCCTACGCCAACACCCTGATAGAAACCAACTACGCAGACTTTATGGCAGAGAAAAAGAAATACCCCACCGCTTCAGAGTCTAAGAGCAAATGCTACAACCTCTACGGCGGCACCTACTTCTGGTATTACCATTTTCACCAGCTCAGCAAATAATTCCCTCAAATGATAAGCAAGCAGCAAATCAAGACCATCCATTCCCTGCGGTACAAGAAATTCCGCGACGAGAGCAATCTCTTTCTCGGCGAAGGCCCCAAAGTGGTTGAGGAATTGCTGCACACCTTCAGTTGCACCTATCTGGCCGCCACCCCCTCGTGGCTTGACGCCCACAGCCACATGCTGCCTGCCGGTGTCAGTGCCGCTGCCCTGACAGCCGATGAGTTGAGGCGCGCCAGTCTTATGGACACCCCCCAGCAAGTGCTTGCCCTATTCCGCAAGCAACCTTCGCATATACCCACAGCAGACGCCCTACAGTCAGAGCTATGCCTGGCCCTCGACACCATTCAGGACCCCGGCAATCTAGGCACCATCCTGCGTCTGGCACGCTGGTTTGGCATTAACCATATCGTCTGCTCCAACGAGACAGCCGACATCTACTCCCCCAAGACCGTACAGTCCACCATGGGTGCCCTTGGCAAAGTCAACGTAGTCTATGCCTCCCTGCCACAGTGGCTTAGCACCCTGCCCAAGGACATACCCGTTTATGGCACATTCCTCAACGGCAGCAATATCTACAACACCCCCCTCACCGCCAACGGCATCATCGTGATGGGCAATGAGGGACAAGGCATCAGCCCCCAGGTAGCCGGCTGCATCAGTCGCAGGCTCTACATCCCGCCCTATCCACCCGGACAACCCGGCATCGAAAGCCTAAACGTCGGCATAGCCACAGCCATCACGTGTGCAGAGTTCAGACGCAGACAATAAACACAAACCAATAACCAATAACCTAATTGAGAATTGAAAATTGAGAATTGAAAATTGAGAATTGATAATTACTTTCCGGACTTGGCGTCTATAACCAATAACCTATAACCTAATTGAGAATTGAAAATTGAGAATTGAAAATTACTCACCCGACTAAAATATCTATAACCAATAACCAATAACCTATAACCTATTTATAACCAACAACCAATAACAAGTCTCCATGCCGTTATATACAGCACTCCTCTTTTTGTCAGTCACACTACTGCTACTATATATCATACTCTATTGGCGCAGCTATGTGAAAGTTGATAAACAAGAAAACGTCAACCATCAATCCACCACCTCCGCCCCCCGACCCGCCGTATGGCCGTCAATTACAGTGCTCATCATCACCCACGACTCCGACCGCATGCTCCAGCACGCCATCGACAGCGTAGCGGCCCAGCAATACCCCAACTTTGAGATAATGGTGGTCAACAACGCCTCCACAGATGACACCAACGATGTCATCAAGCGTTCCGCCAAGCAATACCCCAACCTGCTGCGCAGCACCCACCTGCCCCAAAACCGCAACGGCATACTCCACATGGCCATGGCCACCACCCTTGGGGTCAGGGCAGCGCGCAAAGAGTGGATCGTGCTGCTACGCCCCAACTCCACGCCAAAGAGCCCCCTCTGGCTCCATACCATTGCCGATGCAATCAATCGCGGCTTCCACCTATGCATAGGCTACAACCAATATTACGGTCTTGACAATGCCAAATGGGAACAGCGCGCCTCACGCTGGTATCGCAAGCGTCAGATACTTAACTACCGTGCCATCAATCGTGGCAAGCGCAAACCCATAGAGGCAGAAAGCTCCAATCTGGCCTTCCGCAAGCAAGACTTCCTGACCAACGGAGGCTACGGCCGCTGGCTCAACCTGGCCAACTACCACCAGCATCTCTACGCCAGCACCTATGCCGCCACAGGCACCGCCACAATGCTCATGCAGCCGGAGGCCCGGGTCGAGACCATGCTGCCCCCCATCTATCAACTTTGGCAGACCGACCATCAGCAAACCCGCAAAGCCTACCGCCACCTCAACCGCTCCACCCACTTCCGGCGCACATATTACAGCCGACTCACCCTGCTCTTCATCGCCTCATTATTGATGATGCTTGCAGCCATCGGCCTTGCCATCTGGCCCATAGACTTCGCAATATTCAGCACACAAGTTCTTGAATTCCCAAACGCTCAGACCCTCAATATGCCAGGCCTGCCACCCATACCCGCACTTGCAGTATGCGCAGCCATAGTCTATGCAGCCATAGCCCTTATCCATCAGATATGCCGCACCCACTGCCGACGCCGGGACAACAAGATACTCACCACGCCAATAGTCACCAATCCCGCCAGCCTATACGAAGCTGATGAAATCTAAATAACCAATTGGCAAACCATCTACACCACATACTGCGCCTGTCAGCCATCACACTGGTCATAGCCGTCATGGCAAGCTGCTCGGCAGAGAAATTTCTCGAGCCGGGAGACCGTCTGTTGACCTCCGTGAAAATAAAGAGCGACACCCCTGATGTAGATCCCTCCATATATAAGATATACCTACGCCAGCAGCCCAACACCAAGTGGTTTAACCTCCTCAAGGTGCCGCTCGGCATCTACTGCCTCTCCTCCGCAGACACCACCAAGGCCCGCAATCGCCTGTGGCAGCGCATAGGCGAGCCCCCCGTCATATACAGCGAGCAGCAGACCATCAACTCACAAAACGCCATAGCCCTGGCCCTCAAAGACAAGGGTTACCTGCACGCCTCAGTCAGCGCCACCGCCACACCCCTGCCCAACACCCACAAGACCAAGCTTAGATACACCATCCACCCTGGCACACCCTACATCATCACCACCATCACCTACACAGCCGACGACCCCGCCATCGACAGCCTCATCAACCTCAGCATCTCCGACTCCTACCTCTACCGGGGCATGCCCTGCGACATGTCGCTGCTCGACAAGGAGCGCAGCCGCATCACCGCCATGCTTCACAACCACGGCTACTACAAGGTGCTCAAAAACTTCATCCATTACGACATCGACACACTCGCCGGCCCCGGCAACCTCACCCTCCACCTCCGCTACGACGGCCTCACCGTCAGTCCCGACAGCAGCAATATCTACACCGTCTATCATCTGCGCGACATCAACACATCGCAAGCCCCGCTGAGAGAAAAATTCCTCCGCAGCAAGACATACCTCAGCCCCGGCCAGCTCTATCGTGAACAAGACATCAGTCGCACCTACCAGTCGCTCTCAGCCCTCGAGGCCGTCAACTATGTCCGCATACAGACAGCCGAGGCCGACTCAGCCCAGCTGGACTGCAACATCACCATTCTGCCCGAAAAGACCAACACCCTCGGCGTGGAGCTGGAGGGCACCAACACCGCCGGCAACCTGGGCGTGGCAACCAACCTCACCTACACCAACCGCAACCTCTTCCGCGGCTCCGAGGTCTGGACCACCAAGCTCAAGGGAGCCTACGAGGCCATAACAGGCCTGGAGGGCTACACCAACCAAAACTATGTCGAGCTGGGCCTCGAGACCAAGATCACCTTCCCCAAACTCATAGTGCCGTTCTTTAAATCATCAACGGTTAATGCCGAAGGCATCGCGAGCGGCTCGTCGGCTGTCGGCGGAGCCGGTGCCGACTTCAAAGAGCCGCGAGAGCGAAGCGGCAATTCTCAACTCTCAATTATCAACTCTCAATTATCAACCCTCTCCCTGCAGTTTGACACCCAGGAGCGTCCCGAGTTCCACCGCCGCGTGTTCACCGCCCTGTGGAACTACCAGTGGAGCACCCACCGCGGCCACACCACCCACCGCCTTGACCTGCCCAGCCTCAACTACGTCTATATGCCGTGGATATCGTCCACCTTCCGCCACGACTACCTTGAGTCCGACAACTACCGCTCAGCCCTCATACGCTACGCCTACGAAGACCTGCTCATCTTCAACGTGGCATACAGCCAGACCTACAGCACCTCGCGCGGAGAAAACCGCCCCAACCGACGCGTACGCATCAATCCCTACCAGCTGCAATGGTCCGTAGAGTCTGCCGGCAATCTGCTCTACGCACTCGCCTCGCCCCTCAACCTCAAGAAGAAAACCAACGGCCAGTACAGCCTCTTCAACGTAGCCTTTGCACAGTACATAAAGCTCGATTTCGACTACTCAAAGCACTACATACTCAACTCCCGCAACACCCTCGCCATCCATGCAGCCTTCGGCATAGCCCAGCCCTATGGCAACAGCCGGATAGTACCCTTTGAGAAACGCTACTTTGGCGGAGGCGCCAACGGAGTGCGTGGATGGTCAGTACGCGAGCTGGGCCCCGGCAACTACATGGGCGAAGACGGCAAGGTCGATTTCATCAACCAGACCGGCAACCTCAAGCTGCTCACCAGCATAGAGCTGCGCACCAACCTCTTCTGGAAACTCAGCGGAGCCATCTTTGCCGACGCCGGCAATGTCTGGACCACACGCTACTACGAGACCACCGGCAAGGGAGGCCAGTTTCAGCTACGCAAATTCTGGCGACAGATGGCCGTAGCCTACGGACTCGGACTCCGCTTCAACCTCGACTACTTCATCCTGCGCTTCGACATGGGCATGAAGGCCGTCAACCCGGCCTACCCTACCTCCAGCCGGCAGTACCTGCCCATCATCCACCCCAAGATGTCACGCGACTTCACCTTCCACTTCGCCGTAGGACTGCCCTTCTGAGAACCCATGCCCCACAATATACCCACACTTTTAGGTGTGGGTAATGTGGGTAATGTGGGTATTTTCTCACAAACACAAAGAGGCCGCCCTGACCATTTACTCGCGCTGCCAAGCAGGGCCTCATCACCGAAACGGATTACAGCAGCGTGGCCGACCGATTCGGCGACATTGGCTCTTGCTCCGGCTACAATCGCTATATGGGCAACCCCTCACTCTTCACCCAGCTGGAGATAGAGGCAACCACCAACTTCATCCAGTCACTCATCAACCCCAAGGGCGACCAAGGCGACGATGCAGAGTAAAAATACCCACATTACCCACATTACCCACAGCAAAAAGTGTGGGTATATTTTAATTTTCCTTATGCTCTCTTATAGAATTATATATTATATTAAATATATAATATATAATTTGAATTAAAGTTATCTCTTTGATTTTCAATGAGATAAAATTTTTAATTGCGGGAAAAAGATTTTTTTAATTGTATTAAGTGTATGTATTGTGGGTAATGTGGGTATTTTACCCACATTACCCACATTACCCACAGCAAAAAGTGTGGGTATTTACGCACTTATTTAATCTAATCCCCTTGAAAAAAGTTTTAACTCCGTGGAAAAAGTATCTAACTCCGTGGAAAAAAAATCTAAGAGCCTCGAGCTTTCAGTTTCAAGGCTCTTAGATTTGGTTTCAAGGCTTTTAGTTTGCGTTTCAAGGCTCTCAGATTTAACTTCGATACAAATAAATAATGTACGCGCGAAATGAAAAAAGGCCTTTCGTTTCTTGGTGTGTATTAGAAAGTTTTCGTAACTTTGCCCACGTTATGAAAAACATCAGAGCACATCACCATCACCATGAGACCAAATGACAACCATCTGGTAGGTGTAGATTATGCTCATAACTGAAGGCAAAATGACGAGGGCTTACCGGATGACGGCGAGTCCTCCTTATTTGATAGTTGATAATTGATAATTGATAGTTGATAATTGAATGCTGAAAGCATCGCGAGCCTCAGCATAGTTCATGCAAACATGACTCTGCCTTGCCGCTACGCTCTCAGACTTCTTTATGTCGGTCCGCTGCTGTGCAGCGACCACCGACGAAGTCTTCGCGAAGCCTACGGCCTTCGGCTTATCGAAAACCTTCTAAAAAAATATTAACTCATGCTAAGAATTGCTGTTCAATCTAAAGGACGCCTCTATGAGGACACTATGGCCCTGCTGGCGGAAGCCGACATTAAGGTGCGCAAATCGGAGCGCTCGCTGCTGGTGCGCGCCAATGATTTCCCTATCGAGATTCTGTACCTGCGCGACGATGACATTCCCCAGACGGTGGCACAGGGGGTTGCCGACCTCGGCATTGTTGGCGAGAACGAGTTTATGGAGCGCGGCGAGAAGGCCGACATCGTGAAGCGGCTGGGCTTCAGCAAGTGCCGCCTGTCGCTGGCCATTCCCAAGGGGGAGCAATATGACGGCCACCAGTGGTTTGAGGGCAAGACGATTGCCACCTCCTACCCCAACATTCTGCGCCAGTATCTCACGCAGCAGAACGTGAACGCTAACATCCACGTCATTACGGGGTCGGTGGAGATTGCGCCGGGCATTGCCCTGGCCGATGCTATCTTTGACATTGTCAGCAGCGGCTCTACGCTTATCACCAATAACCTGAAGGAGGTGGAGGTGGTGGTGCAGAGCGAGGCTCTGCTTATAGCCACGCCCAACCTGGACGAGGAGAAGCAGGAGGTGCTGCAGGAACTGCTCTTCCGCCTGGAGGCGGTGAAGGAGGCCGAGCACCGCAAGTATGTGATGATGAATGTGCCGGTTGACAAGGTGGACGAGGTGCTGAAGGTGCTACCGGGCATCAAGAGCCCCACGGTGATGCCCCTGGCCGACAAGGAGTGGTGCTCCATCCACACCGTGCTGGAGCGCAAACGCTTCTGGGAGATTATCGGCCAACTGAAGGAGGCCGGCGCCCAGGGCATTCTGGTGCTGCCAATAGAAAAAATGATTATATAATTGAATGAATGGTTATAGGTTATAGGTTATTGGTTATAGAAGCCAAGTCCGGAAAGTAATTTTCAATTCTCAATTTACTAACGTCCTCTATCTCCTTCTAACTCCCTCTATAACCTATAACCAATAACCTATAACCTTTTATTTATAACCTATAACCTTTCATTTGTGAAATACATAGAATACCCGCAACGTGAGACGTGGGCCGAATTGCTGAAAAGGCCTGCATTTGACGTGAGCAGCCTGTTTGGCACTGTGAGCGCCGTGATTGACCAGGTCAAGGCTGACGGCGACAGGGCTTTGCGCGAGCTGGAACTGAGGTTTGACAATGTTGAACTGAGTGAGCTGGCCGTAAGCGAGGCCGAGTTTAAGGTTGCTCAGGCCCATGTGAGCCCTGAGCTGAAGGAGGCCATAAGCCTGGCCTATAAAAATGTTGCTACTTTTCATGAGGCGCAGAGGTTCATGCCTATCAAGGTGGAGACGGCTCCCGGCGTGGTCTGCGAACAGAGGGCTGTGCCTATTGAGAAGGTAGGTCTCTATGTGCCGGGGGGCACCGCACCGCTCTTTTCCACGGTGCTGATGCTGGCCACCCCTGCCAAGATTGCGGGGTGCTCGGAGATTGTGATGTGTACGCCTCCCCAGAAGGACGGCAGCGTGAACGCCGCCGTGCTCTTTGCTGCCCAGCTGGCCGGGGTGACCAGGGTGTATAAGGTGGGGGGCTCACAGGCTATCGCCGCCATGGCCTACGGCACTGAGTCAGTGCCTAAGGTTGACAAAATCTTCGGCCCTGGCAATCAATATGTCACTGCTGCCAAACAGCTGGTTTCGCTCAACGATGTGGCTATTGACATGCCGGCAGGCCCCAGCGAGGTTGAGGTGCTGGCCGACGAGAGTTGCGTACCAGCCTTCGTTGCCGCCGACCTGCTTAGCCAGGCTGAGCACGGGGCTGACAGTCAAGTGGTTCTGGTGAGTACTTCAAGTAAGACTATCAGTGACGTGCAGGCCGAAGTGGAGCGTCAGCTGGAACTGCTGCCGCGCAAGGAACTGGCTCAAAAATCGCTGGACCACTCGCTCTATATCCTGGTGAAGGACATGCAGGAGGCTATCGATATTACTAATGCTTACGCCCCGGAACACCTGGTGATTGCCACCCACGACTACCGCAAGGTGGCCGATGCTATTGTGCATGCGGGCTCTGTATTTCTTGGCAACTACAGCTGCGAGTCGGCTGGCGACTATGCCAGCGGCACCAACCACACTCTACCCACCAAAGGATATGCACGTGCCTACAGCGGTCTTAACCTAGACTGTTTCCAGCGCAAAATGACCCTGCAGGAACTGAGTGTCGAGGGCGTCAGGTCTATCGGCAAGGCCGTGGCCCTGATGGCCGAAGGAGAGTGTCTGACTGCCCATGAGAGGGCTATGAGGATAAGAGAATTGAGTACGTTTTAGGAGTTAAAAAGTTAAAAAGTTAAAAAGTTAAAAAGTTTTAGTAGTTAAGTAGTTAAGAAGTTAAGAAGTTAAGCCGTTAGTCTTTCTTCTTTCGAACTTTTCAAATCTGTAAACTATAAACCGTAAACCGTAAACGTTTTAGAAGTTAAAAGGTTAAAAAGTTAAAAAGTTAAAAAGTTAGTCTTTCTTCTTTCGAACTTTTCAAACTGTAAACTGTAAACCGTAAACTGTAAGCTGTAAACCGTAAACCGTAAACCGTAAACCGTAAACTGTAAACCGTAAACCGTAAACTGTAAACCGTAAACCGTAAACTGTAAACCGTAAACCGTAAACATGTTTGACTTAAAATCCATTGTAAGGCCCAATATTTGGGGACTGAAGCCATACAGCTCGGCGCGCGATGAATATAGCGGCAAGGAAGCTCACACTTTTCTTGACGCTAACGAGAGTCCGTATAATAATCCCTACAACCGCTACCCCGACCCGCTGCAGCGCGAACTGAAGCAACAGCTGGCTGCATTGAAGGGGGTGAGACCCAATCAGATATTCCTTGGCAACGGCTCAGATGAGGCCATCGACTTGGTGTTTCGCGTCTTCTGCACCCCTGGGCGTGACAACATCGTTACGATTGAACCCAGTTATGGCATGTATGAAGTATGCGCCGACATCAACAACGTGGAGTGCCGCAAGGTGCCACTCAACAGTCGCTTTGACATTGTAGCAGACAGTCTGCTGGAGGTTT
Organism: uncultured Bacteroidales bacterium; assembly: GCA_902788275.1. Lineage (GTDB taxonomy): Bacteria > Bacteroidota > Bacteroidia > Bacteroidales > Bacteroidaceae > UBA6382. The sequence continues at coordinate 26,491 of CADAJV010000024.1, forward strand.
GCAATGACAGGACCAAGGCTATCTTCCTGTGCACCCCCAACAACCCCACCGGCAACACTCTTGACGCCGGTGAGATAAGAAAGGTGCTGGAGCTCTTTAGCGGCATTGTTGTTATTGACGAAGCCTATAGCGAGTTTTCATCGCAACCTATCTGGCGGCCTGAGATTGATAAGTACCCCAACCTGATTGTGCTCAACACCCTGTCAAAGGCATGGGCATCGGCCGGCATACGCTTAGGCATGGCCTTTGCGCAGAGCGACATCATTGCCTTATTTAATAAGGTTAAATACCCTTATAATATCAACATCCTCACCCAGCATCAAGCCAGAGAGATTCTGAGTCGCCGCCCTGACGTGGAAGACTGGATAAAGTTGACCATCAATGAGCGCCTGTCGCTGATGTACGCTGTCAATGAACTGGATATATGCCAACAGGTTTACCCCTCTGAGGCTAATTTCTTCTTGGCACGCTTTAAGGATGCCAACCGGATTTACAACTACCTGGTGGACGAGGGCATCATCGTGAGGAACCGCTCGCGGGTGAAACTCTGCGACGACTGCCTCCGCATAACGATTGGCAGCCCCAAGGAAAACACCACCTTGCTCTCGGCACTGAGAAGATACTACTATAATTGAAAATTGCTATCATACGCCCCCGGCCCGATGGGCCACCCCCTCTATCTTAGAGGGGGAGCCTGACACGCCAGTTTGCGCAAGCCGCTTGCGAACTCTACGACTAACACGCTAACGCTACTTTCGAACTTATACGCTGTCACCACATAAAATCAAGGATATGAAAAAAGCTTTATTTATTGACCGCGATGGTACTATCATAAAGGAACCTGCTGACGAGCAGATTGACAGCTTTGAGAAGCTGGAGTTTGTGCCGGGAGCCATCAGTGCTCTGCGCCAGATAGCACGCAAGACCGACTATGAGCTCATCATGGTGAGCAATCAGGACGGACTGGGCACCGACTCTTTTCCCGAAGAGACGTTCTGGCCCGTACATAATTTCATTATCCAGACCCTCAGGGGCGAGGGCGTGGATTTCAAGGCTCAGCACATCGACCGCTCTTTCCCTGCCGACGGCCTGCCGACACGCAAGCCCGGCATTGCCATGCTCACCGACTATATGAAGGGCGACTACGACCTGACTAACAGCTTTGTGATTGGCGACCGCAGCACTGACCGACAGCTGGCCGACAACCTGGGTGCCAAGGCTCTCATTCTGGGCGAGACAATGGACTGGCCCAAGATTGAGCAGATTGTCATTGGCGGACTACGAATTGCCGACCTTAAGCGTAAGACCAAGGAAACCGACATCCACATTAAGATGAACCTTGACGGTACAGGCGAGGCCGACATCAGCACCGGCATAGGCTTTTTTGACCATATGCTGGAGCAGATTGCACGCCACGCAACGATAGACCTTGACGTAAAAGTAAGCGGCGACCTCAATGTTGATGAACATCACACCATCGAGGACACGGCCATTGTGCTAGGCCAGTGCCTGGACAGCGCCCTGGGCGACAAGCGCGGACTGCAGCGCTATGGTTTCTGCCTGCCCATGGATGACTGCCTGTGCCAGACCGCGATGGACCTTGGCGGCAGGCCCTGGCTAGTATGGGAGGCTGAGTTCAGGCGCGAAAAGATTGGCGATATGCCCACAGAGATGTTTATGCACTTCTTCAAGTCTCTAAGCGACAATGCACGAATGAATCTGAACATCAAGGCAGAAGGCCAAAACGAGCATCACAAGATAGAGGGAATCTTCAAGTCGTTTGCCCGGACACTGCGCATGGCCCTCAACCGCGACACGGAACATTTTCAACTGCCATCTTCTAAGGGAGTGTTATGACAAAACCGACAATTGACAATTAAAAACTAAAAATTATCATTCAAAATATAGCCTCAATAGAAAACTTTTGCTACATTCGCAGCCGAATATAAACTAAAACATGTCAAAAATATGGACCTAAAAAACATTGTATCCCAGTTTGCCATTAAAGGCAAAGTGAAGGACATTGCCCCCTTTGGCGGTGGTTTGATTAACCATACTTATAAGGTTACCACTGAGGGTGATGCTCCTGACTACGTACTGCAGAATGTTAACGTAGCGGTTTTCCCCGACATTGATCTGCTGATGAACAATATTGTAGAGGTGACGGGCCACATCCGCAAGAAGCTGGAGGCTGCCAACACTCCCGACATAGATCGCAAGGTGCTGCAATTCATTCCTGCCAACGACGGCAAGATGTACTACTTTGACGGCGAGAAATACTGGCGCATCATGATTTGCATTCCCGACTGCGTAACCAAAACCGGCGTAAGCATTGAGAGTGCATATATCGTAGGCGAGACTTTTGCCAACTTCCAGGCTATGCTGGCCGATATCCCTGCTCAGCTGGGCGAACCTATAAAGGATTTCCACAACATGGAGTGGAGAATCCAGCAGCTCAAGGACGCCATAGCTGCCAACAAGAGCGGCCGTGCTGACGAACCCGAGGTTAAGGAAATACTGAAGGACATCTTTGATCGTGCTGACGAGTACTGCAAGGCAGAGCGCCTCTATCGCGAAGGCAAGCTGCCCAAGCGCATCTGCCACTGCGACACCAAGGTTGACAACATCCTTTTTGACAAGGACGACAATGTACTCTGCGTCATTGACCTCGACACCGTGATGCCGTCATTCATCTTCTCCGACTTCGGTGATTTCTTGCGCTCGGCTGCCAACACCACCGTAGAGGATGACCCCGACCTGTCAAAGGTCAGTTTCAACTTCGACATCTTTAAGTCGTTTACCAAGGGTTACCTTAAGGGTGCAGCCAGTTTCATCACTCCCATAGAGATTGAGAACCTGCCCTTTGCCACTGCGCTGTTCCCCTATATGACCCTGGTGCGCTTCATTGCCGACTATATCAATGGTGACATTTACTTCCACTGCAAATATCCGGAGCACAACCTGGTGCGCAGCCGCAACCAGCTGAAACTCACTAAGTGCGTAGAGGCTGCCTTCCCGCAGATGGAGGCTTTCATCGCTGAGCAGCTCAAAGCGTAGGGCGACTGGTCTTGTTTCAGTGACTGGTTACAAGTCACCGCTGCAAACAGAAAAGCCGGGTGCATTTGCCTTATTAACAGGCAATGTGCCCGGCTTTTTCACAATTTTTAGGCGCCAGCAACTTAATTGTCGCAGAAAATAATTACTTTTGCAAAATAATGAGTAGAAGGATTAGAAATATCATTGCCTTGCTGATGTCAGCCATAACCCTAAACGTTATAGCCGGCACTCCACCGCTACCTGTGCTAAAGATTGAGCTACCCGGTATAATCCATAAAGACATGGACTACGTCTTTGGCAGTATGCGCCTTACCGACGAACAGGGACAAACGGTAGAGCTGTCTGCGAAATTCAAAACCCGCGGTGCCACGGCTCTTAATTATCCCATGAAGCCCTCGTTGAATATGAAGCTCAGGGAGCCTGACGGAACGGAGAAGGACAGCATGCTGCTTGGACTGAGGAGTTGCTCTTCATGGATTCTCGATGCTATGGCCATTGATCAGATATGCATGAGAAACCGAGTCTGCTTCGACATCTGGAACTCCTTTGCCCAGCTGCCCTACTACACTGAGTATGACGGGCGCAACGGCACGATTGGCAAGTTTGTGGAGATGTATATAAACAATGAGTACTATGGCATCTATTGCCTCAACGACAGGATTAACCGCAAGTTGCTAAACCTGAAAAAAGTAAAGACGGGTGTTGACGGCGACACCATTCGCGGTGTGCTCTACAAGCAGGGAACAAATGACATTGGCGACCAGAACACCCCGGGGTATTTCAATGACTACACAGTATGCGTGGTACAATGGCACGACGCATGGGAACTGACATACCCCGAGGACTATGCCAGGGAAGAAGCATGGGCTCCGCTGCAGGAATACTACCGCAACTACGACAACTATTCCTATATTAAGGAGCACTTCTTCCTGGACAACCTGGTTGATTACACTCTTTTCGTCATGGCTTTCGCCATCAGCGACAACTGGGGAAACAAAAACAAATACTTCTCTATCCGCAATATCAATAAGGCTGAGGACAACAGAAACTGTATCGTTGTAACACCGTGGGACCTTGACACCTCACTCGGCGGCAACTACAATGGCTCATATTATGGCGGCAATTACAGCAACTGGCCCATAACAAGCATTGTAAGTTCTGCATCCCCTCCCTTCTCCGCTTGCTTGCGGGAAAAAGAGTTCCAGAATATGCTGCGCGAACGCTGGATAGACTTAAGAGAATACGAATTGTCGATAGCTTCCGTGGCTGACCGACTTTATAAATATTGCAATCTGTTTTATGAGACCGGGGCATGGCAACGCCAGCAAGAGTGGATGGCTAAACTGAAATACAAGCCACAGCACTGCACCGACCTGCGCCAGGAGGTAAACATGATTGTTCAGTGGTATCAAGACCGCTTCGCAGAGCTTGACAGATATTTTGGCATTGACACCACTCCCGTAAAAGATGCCGTCAAGACAACAAGTGACAAGAGCACCCGCAGATATACTATAAATGGAAATCCTGCAACCAGCGACTATCGAGGCATAATAGTACAGAACGGAAAGAAAATCCTTATGAGATAAAAAAACTGACATATCTATGGTAACAATCAATTCTTATGACGAATTTGCCCAACTGCTGGGTAAAAACATTGGAGTAAGCGACTATGTAGAGTTAAACCAGGAACGCATCAACCTTTTTGCCGATGCCACACTGGATCACCAGTGGATACACGTTGACACAGAGAGAGCCAAGGCCGAATCGCCATTCAAGAGCACAATAGCCCACGGCTATCTCACCCTGTCAATGCTACCCTATCTGTGGAATCAGATTATAGAGGTTAACAATCTCAAGATGATGATTAACTACGGCATTGACAAGATGAAATTTGGTCAGGCCGTACTCAGCGGCCAGAAGATCAGGCTGGTGGCTGACCTACACAACATACAGAACCTGCGCGGAGTATGCAAGGCCGAAATCAAGTTTGCCCTGGAAATTGAAGGACAAAAGAAGAATGCCCTTGAAGGAATAGCCATTTTCCTATACTACTTTAATTAAGTGAACTGACATAATTTCAAAGGTTAAGATAATGGAGCAACAGGTTATCATCACCCATCCCGAAGTAACAGAGACCAGGCCTGTGTCACTGGAGTGCGACGTCGTGCGCTTTCAGAACAACAAGGAGAAATGGGTAGCCTTCGTAGGACTGCTCAATGGCTATCCCTACGAAATCTTCACTGGTCTGCAAGACGATGATGAAGGCATCGTGCTACCCAAGTCCGTAACCAAAGGACGCATCATCAAGGCTGTGAACGAGGACGGCACCAAGCGCTATGACTTTCAATTTGAGAACAAGCGTGGATACAAGACCACCGTGGAGGGACTGAGTGAGAAATTTAACAAGGAGTACTGGAATTACGCCAAACTAATCTCTGGTGTATTGCGCTACCGCATGCCGCTGGAAAGAATAGTCAGGTTGGTAAGTCAGCTGCAGCTGGATGATGAAAGTATCAACAACTGGAAAAACGGTGTAGAACGCGCCCTTAAGAAATATATCAAAGACGGTACCCCGGCCACCGGTCAGATTTGTCCTAACTGCCAACAGGAGGCTATGGTCTATCAGGATGGCAACCTTCTTTGCAACAACTGCGGCGCAACCATCAAGACATAGTTACACTTCATCGTTTCATAACAGCCAAGCTTAAATGTACGACATAACAAAGAGACGAACCATAAGGAAATACTCTGACAAGAAGATTGACGACAGGCTACTCCACTCACTGCTGCAACGCGCCGAACAAACCCAGACCATGGGTAACCTTCAGCTATACAGCGTAGTTGTCAACCGCACCCCGGAGATGAAGGCCAAGCTGGCACCAGCCCATTTCTATCAGCCAATGGTGGAGCAGGCTCCTGTAGTCCTTACCTTCTGTGCAGACTATAATCGATGCACAAAATGGTGTCTGGAGCGCAAGGCGACGCCAGGCTACGACAATTTCCTTTCTTTCCTCAATGCCGCCACCGATGCCTTACTTTTCTGCCAGACTTTTTGTCACCTGGCAGAGGAGGAGGGACTGGGGCTGTGTTTCCTTGGCACTACCATATATAATGCCCAGCAGATAATCGATGCCCTACAGCTGCCGAGGCTTGTGATGCCTGTGGCAACAATCACTCTCGGTTGGCCCGATGAGGACGCTCCAGTTTCCGATCGTCTGCCACTTGAGGCTATCGTACACGAAGAAACATACACCCCATACACGACAGAGGCCATCAACGCCTACTATTCTATCAAAGAGTCATTGGAGGAAAACAAGCATTTCGTTGAAATCAACAATAAGGAAACGCTTGCCCAAGTATTCACAGACTGCCGCTACAAGGCTGAAGACTGCAGAGCCATTTCCCAACAACTGGTTGAAGTGCTCAAAAAGCAGGGCTTCCTATATTGAGCATACAGCCATGCTGCAAGAAATCAAGATAACCGTAGAGCAACAGATCTGGGACGTATGCCCGAATTTCAAGGGAGCGGCAGTATATGCAGAATTCTGCAACACACCATATTGCGCCGAGCTCTGGGCAGAAATAAAACACTCAGCAGACTATTGTCGCCAAAACCTTACGACAGAGACAATTAAGCAAATACCCTCCATCGAAGCAACACGTTCAGTCTATCGCCAACTAGGCAAGGATCCAAGCCGCTACCGCCCGTCGGGAGAGGCACTCGTAAGACGTGTGCTACAAGGTAAAGATTTATATCAGATAAACACAGTTGTAGATCTTATCAACCTGGCCAGCATGGAGTTCGGTTATAGTATCGGCGGTTTCGACTACGACAAGATTCAAGGTTCCGCACTTGCATTAGGCGTCGGCCTCAGTGGTGAGCCTTATGAGGGCATCGGTCGAGGCATGCTCAACATAGAGCACCTGCCGGTATATCGCGATGCAGCAGGAGGCATAGGTACTCCCACCAGCGACAATGAGCGCACGGCCCTTAGCCTCAGCACCACCCATCTGCTCGCTCTGGTCAACGGCTACGACGGCAACGCACTGAGCGTAATGGCCTGTGCACAGAGAATAGCCGAACTGCTGTCTCAATATACCGAATGTCACAGCTGCAACATCCTGTCCTACTAAAAAGAAATCTAAAAAGATACGCACAGCTTCTAAACAAACATTAAAAAAGAGGACTTTTATGGTTGGAAAAGGGAAAAAGCTACACTGAAAACCTTTACTTCCAACATATTTTGCATATCTTTGCCAATTGTAATTATTAAAGGCAGACTATGATGTTTCATAATTTCAGAATACATAAGCGACTATTCATCTTTGTCAATGCATTGATTATTTCCCTGTGTCTCTGCATAAGCGCCAGCGCATTCACTGTAGTGCTGGATGCCGGCCATGGTGGCAAAGATCCCGGTGCCCTTGGCACGTATTCCAAGGAAAAAAACATCAACCTCAACGTAGTGCTGAAGCTTGGCAAACTTATTGAGCAGAATTGTCGCGGTGTCAAGGTAATCTATACACGTAAGACAGACAAATTTATAGAGTTGGATGAGCGTGCCAACATTGCCAACAACGCCAAGGCCGACCTGTTCATATCCGTACACACCAACTCAACTGCATCAGGCAACACAGCACGCGGTTCAGAAACCTATTCTCTGTCACTTGAGAGAGCAACAGCAAACCTCGAGGTGGTGAAGCGCGAAAACTCCGTAATACAATACGAGACAAATCGTCAGCGCTATGCCCAGACTTCAGTGGAGAACTCCATAATGAATGAAATTATCCAGGGTAACAATATGCGTACCAGTGCCTTGTTTGCCAAAAGCATGCAAGACGAATATGTACGCGTAGGTCGTCCCAACAAGGGCGTACACCAAGCCGGATTTCTTGTGCTTCGCAAAACAGCAATGCCTAGTGTACTGACAGAGTTAGGCTTCATATCCACCCCGAGCGAAGAAGCCTACCTAAACTCCGAGCAAGGCATCAACGAATTGGCTACTAGTATCTTCAATGCCTTCCGTAAGTATGTCTCCCCTATCCTGCGCGGCATGGAGGGCGCAATTGCTCAGCCTGAACCAGACGAAACTCCTGCCTTTGAAGCTCCCACAGATGCTCCAGATGACAACGAAGCCAAGCCAACACCACAACATAAACCTGCTGAAAAACCACAGCAGACTAAACCCGCAGAAAAACCGAAGACACAGCCGCTGCCTAAACAGACAGAGAAACCACAACAGCCCAAACAAACTGACAAACCGCAGAACTCGAAATACGAATTTAAGGTTCAGATATGCAGTTCCACACGCAGCCTGCGTTCCGACAGCGAACAGTTTAAGGGACTGAAGGGCGTAGAAAGTTTCCCCGTAACCATTAATGGCCGGCAGCAGTATGTACATACCTACGGCTCCTCCACCAGCTACGCCGAAATCAAGAATATACAAGCCAAAATTAAAGATAAATTTGCCGACTGCTTCATTGTAGTCTTCAAAGACGGCCAACGTATCAGCGGTGAAGAAGCCAACCAAGCAAAAAAGAAACAGCCTTGAAAATTACAAGAGAAATAAAAATAGCCATATCCGCCATTTGCGCAATCGCATTACTTATATATGGCATCAACTTCCTGAAAGGGATCAATATCTTTCAGAGCAACAATGTTTACTATGTCGCCTTCCATGACATAACAGGATTGGCAGAGACTAATCCCGTCTATGCAAGTGGCTACCGCATCGGCACCGTGCGCAGTATTAAATATGACTATAAAGGCAACGGCATGGTCTATGTCGGTGTTGATGTAGAAAAAGATTTCCATCTTACAGAAGGAAGCCACGCCGAACTTGATGCACAAATGCTGGGCGGAGTAACCATGAACATAATTTTAGGACAGTCTCCGCGAGCACTTACACCAGGTGACACCATACCAGGCGGTCCTCACGTAGGAGCCCTTGACAAGGCAGCCGACCTGATGCCGCAAGTGCAAGCAATAATGCCCAAACTCGACTCCATCCTCACCGGCGTAAATGCCATAGTCAACAATCCGGCCATGCAGCAAACATTAGCCAACGCCGCCACGCTAACAGAGGAGCTCAAGACAACCACACGCACCCTCAACACCCTTATGGCTGGCAACGTAAGTAAAATTGCTGCTAACCTTGAGCCCACGACCCGCCACCTCAACTCCGTCAGCGAGAAACTTGACCAGATAGACTATGCTGCTACAATAGCCTCTGTTAATCAAACCTTGGCACAATTACAGCAATTCACCAGCGATCTCAACAGCAGCATAAAACCGACACTTAATGCTCTCAACAGCGAAAACTCCACCCTGGGGTTACTGATGCGCGACCGTCAGCTTTATGACAACCTCAACAGCACTGCCACGGCAGCCGACTCGCTGCTCAACAATCTGCGAGAGCACCCAAAGCGCTATGTACACTTCTCCATCTTTGGGAAAAAAGACAAATAATAACGACCACTACAAAATAACAATAGGGAGGAAATGCCTGCTGGCTTTTCCTCCCTATCTTCTAATTACCATATTTGAAACGCGCATGCACGCGCAACTTAGGCAAGAATTACATCAAATATTGGGTAGAAATACTCTCTCTGTTAATAATACGCCTGATAGTCTCAGCAAAGAGGCCGGCAATAGTCAGCTGCTTCACTTTGGAGCAATTACCACGGAATGGTATAGAGTCGGTAAAGACCATCTCCTCCAAAACAGAGTTCTCTATCCTCTCACAGGCAGGCCCGCTCATCACGCAGTGGCTGGCGAAAGCCCTTACAGAGTTGGCTCCCTGCTCCTTGAGAAGCTGGGCAGCTTTTGTGATAGAACCGGCAGTGTCCACCATATCATCCATAAGCACTACGTCATAACCCTTAACATCACCAATCACCTGCATGGTGGCCACCTCGTTGGCCCTGACACGCGACTTGTTGCACATCACCATCGGGCAGTCGAAGAACTTGGCGTATGTGCTGGCTCTCTTGCTACCGCCTACGTCGGGAGAAGCGATGCACAGGTTCTTGAGGTTGAGGCTCTGAATGTAAGGAATAAAGATTGACGACGCATAGAGGTGGTTTACAGGCACATCGAAGAAGCCCTGCTCCTGGTCAGCGTGAAGATCCATCGTCAGCACACTGGTTATGCCAGCTACGCTCAGCAAATCTGCTACCAGCTTGGCACCGATGCTTACACGCGGCTTGCTCTTACGGTCCTGGCGTGCCCAGCCAAAATAAGGAATCACGGCATTCACCGTACGCGCACTCGCCCTCTTGGCAGCATCAATCATCAGGAGCAGTTCCATCAGATTATCTGCATTGGGGAACGTGGACTGAACAAGGAATACATCCTTACCGCGGATGCTTTCCTCAAAACAAATTTCAAACTCACCGTCAGAGAAACGGGTTACCTGCATCTTGCCCATAGGCATGCCAAGACTTTCGCAAATCTTTTCCGTAAGATACCGGGTACATGTGCCGGAAAAGACTGTGAAGGAAGATTTAGAATCAGCCATTATTGTTATGATGAATTGTTATTGATTATTTTGGAAGCGAAGTTACAAATAATTGTGAGCAAAACAAAAAGAAAAGTCGTTTTTTATGCCGAGATGGAGTAACTTGACTCCTTTGGAGGCAAAGTTACGAATAATCGAGGGCAGAACAAAAAGAAAAAGGGAGAAACTTTGTCCGACCAGTCCGACCAGTCCGACCAGTCTGACCAGTCCGACTAGTCCGACCTGTCTGACTTGTCCGACGATAAGCCCCTTGGCGATTTTGTTTGGCTGCGATAATTGAGGCGGGCGCGGGTCATCTGTTCGCGAATACCTCCATACTCTACAAACTGGCGCTGTTGTGTTTCCAGCAATCGGCGTAGCATATACGTTGCTTGATTGATTAGCGTAATGGATAGATTGGCAACTTCTTCATCAGTAAGCCGCAGCATAAGGCTGCTGTATTCATTCTCAAGGCGGGGAGAAGCCGCATAGTCGCGCATTTGTTGATAACGCGGATGCTGAGAAGACCAAATCGTCAGTCCGTGTGTGCGGAGATAGTCCTGGTAGTCAATAAGCAATTCCTCTAAGCTGGCTTTGGCTACATTCGTTAACTTTATCTCTGTTTCCCTCGAGGTAGTAGAGGCTTCGCTCCCTTCGGCAATATTTTGTTTGCCTGAGCGGGCAGCCTGCACCATTTGGTCTATGGTGCGGTCACCTTTAGACAGATAGGTATGTGCGAAATGATACGTTATATCGTAGATTATCTCAGAAACCTTATAGACCCTGAGTTTGCGATACCCACCATTATTACGGAGAAAAGCTTCTGCCATAAAAGTTGCATTAGTAAAGTTTCTTCAAATTGTCCGACCAATCCGACTAGTCCGACCAGTCCGACTAGTCCGACCCGTCTGACAATCTTCCGCAAAATTACTAATAATTGGGAGCAAGGCAAAGAAAACAGATTTCTTTTTGTGCAAATATTCTGCTCCATCAGTTCAACAGCCTTAAAAAGAATAAATATTTGGCACAATATTTGGTCATATATTAAATAAGGTGTAAATTTGCACGGATAATTTCACGACAACAATTCATCTCAATACTAACTTTAAATTAAACACTATGAGAAAGATTCTATCTCTTATTGTGCTGATGCTGGCGACATTTACCGGCACAGCCTGGGGTTCGCTCCCCACGAGTGACTTGGTTGCCTCTACCACGGGCAACGAGACCACTTTCTACATTAGGCACAATGCCAATGGCATGTCCTATTACTTCAACAGCAATACCGCTCCCACGCGCACTGCTTCGGAGTATGCTAAGTTTGCCTTCTACGCAGCAGATGGTGTAACCGACGGTTACTACATCAAATGCGTTGACACTGGCAAGTGGCTTTCCTACGACAACACTGCCATTACCAGCGGTCCAAACTTCGTAACCTTTACAGACGCTCAGGAAAACTATTTCATTGTCTCTAAGGTTGCAAACTACTACTTCATCCGCCCCGTAAACGCCAGCGGCTCAGCCGACAATTACTTCAACTGGCATGGTGGCGCACCAAGCTATAATGCCAGCAACACTGTTGGTCTTTATAACAGCACTAGTGACAACGGCAGCAAGTGGACACTTGTACAGACCGACAAGATCATCACTGATTTAAGCCAAATCAGCGCTAATAAATACTACGCCATAACTTCATTCCGTGCAGGTCTGGCTGTCAACGAAGCCGGTACCGCTGCCACTGCCCGCAATAGTGGTAAGGCCACAGACAAGGCCGACAAGTGGGCCTTCGTTACCTATGGCGGCAAGAACTACCTCTACAACCTTGAGAGCAAGAACTTCCTTCAGGCTGGTGCCGGAATGGGTTCTATGAGCGATGATTTCACATACAGCGAGTGGGCAAGTGCCGATGGATTCTACAAGTATCATTTCGTTAGCGGCGGCAACACCATCAATATGCAGACTTCCGGTATTGTTATCAACGATTATAATACTGCCGACGACGGCAACCGCTTTATGATTGTTGAGATTGGCGACTTCGATGCCACCGAACCGCTTGCCGAATTAGTAGCTGCTTACAAGCAGGAAATTCTTACAAAGATAGCACCACTTTCATTCCTGCACAATTATGACGATATAGTAGCAGCTATCAATGCTGCTACCACCGAGGCTGGAGTTGATGCTGCCGTTGAAGGCTTCAACAACGATTTTATTACTGTCAAAAACTACCAGACTGGCAACTATTTTGAGGTTGGTAACCCCAACTGTTCCTACAATGGTTCTCCCAGCAGCTATAGCAATTACGTACAGCTTGTTTCGGCAGGCAAGGGCGAGTTCTATCTTAAGGGTTACAATTCAAAACGCTATGCTGGCGATGTGGTTACTTCTGAACCAGTTACAACTGATGAAACTCCGACCACAAGCTTCTACATTCAGCAAAATACTGCTGGAAGATACATCCTTCGCCCTGCCAAGTATGGCTCCTTCACCGACCAGAGTGGCTATCACTATCTGCACAACAATAAATGCGTTGGATGGGAAGCTGGTGCCAACAACTCCCAGCACCTGCTAAACGAAGTAGCCAACCCAGAGGAGCCCACTGTAGATGTAACCTACGAGCTCTACTATGACAACGCCAAGGTTGACGAGGTTGTCGTTCCTTCAAATGTCGGTTTCCCCACCGCAGTGCCTGACAAGTATCAGATTAATTCAGTAACACTGACTTATAGTGCTCCCAAGGTAACTGGTAATGGTCAGGTTGTTCGTGTTGACGCTAGTTGGAACGGCCCCTTCAAGCTGAGCAAGAGCTTCAGCGATGCCACATGGTACCAGATAAAGGTTCGCGGCACCAAGTACAGCCAGTTTGACGGCACAACCATAACAAATAACAACAACGCACCTTCCACCCTGAAGAGAGAAGACCTGTTTGCCTTTGTGGGCAGCCCCTTCGGTTTCTCACTCTACAATGGCAAGACTGGTGCCAACGCACCCTTTGGTCCCAAAGCTTACAGCAGTTCCAACAAGCTCACCAAATCTACTGTAGCCGATGCCGCTGTACTCGTCTTTGAATATAGCACCGAGGCTGGCTTTGAAAGCTACCAGCTGATTCGCTATTTCGACAACGCACTGGGTTACATCAACGACACAAACGGCAAGCTTGCTGTATGGCAGTCTTCCAACAACCGTCATGATGCCGGCTCCAACTTCGAATTTGTAGAGGTTGATGCCGCAGTTGCTGACGACATCGTCAATCAGCTTGATGTAGTCTTCAACATCGTTGACGAGAGCAACAATCTGCTCGGCACCCGTACAGCTACCGTTCGCATAGGTGAACTTACCACCGTTCCTGAAGATATTCAACTCGACTATTACACCGCTACCCTTACAGCCCCTGTAACCATCACCTCTGAGGGTGCCTCCACCACCCCTGTTATCCGAGTAAGCAACTGGAACGGTCCGTTTGAGATTTCCAATACCCTCGACGACAATGCATCTTGGTACGTATTCAACATCCGCAACACGACTATAGGTTTGATAGTCGAGGGCGAAAGCGACCTGTCTGTCACCACATCCTATAGCATTGACCATGTTCTGGCTGACAATGTATGGGCCTTCAAGGGCAACAATGTAACTGGTTTCAGTGTCTATAACAAGTCGAAGGGCCTCTACCTCACCAAACCTAACGGCGGCTACTGCACACTTAGCACTACTCCTAACACCGACTGGCTCATCATGCCTACCGGCAGCAACACCGCCAATGGCAACGGAGCATTCCTGCTCTATGAGAAGTCTGACCGTACTCATAAGCTCAATCAGTATGGCGGTGCATCCAGCCATAACCTTAGCTACTACAACAGCAGTACAGACCAAGGCAACTTCTTCTATGTATCATCATCTGAAGAATATGTCAAGGGTGTAATCGAAGTGATGCTTGCAAATCCTGTAGGCCTTGTATATAGCCTCGACACTGAAGCTAACAAGGCTGCATTCCAGACCCAATACGACAATATCAAGGCTACAGCCTCTCTGGCAGAACTGGTAACTCTTTACAACACCATCTCCAATGCACAGATTAAGCCCGTTACCGGATGGTATCAGATAGAAAACCTCTACTCCAGCAACAACTTCGTAATTGAGGCAGCTGCCGATGGTTCAGTGATTGGTCGTCAGACCATTACCGAGGGTGCTAACGACATCAACACCTTCGTGAAATACGACGCCACCACTCAGGTTCTTTCTATTCAGGGCAAGAACATCCCGTTGCACACTTCCTCTGGCGAAGGCATCGTACTAACCGATGAGGCTGGAGGCAAGGTGTTCATGGCTCCCGCAGCAGCAGGTTCTGCCAACTTGGCTATCTACTTCACAGAGACTGACAATTCCTACAAGAATCTCTACTTCAATTACAGTCAGACTCCTTACACCCTGCGCTCGTGGTACAGCATCACTGAAAGCAACTGCCGCTGGTATGTTCATCCTAAGACAACCTTCGACATCACCCTCCATGCAGCCGAAAGCAACTACTGGGCAACTCTCTATGCTCCGTTCGGAGTAACTCTGCCCACTGGCACAGAGGCCTATGTAGGCAAAATCAACGAAGGTGGCAACCTGCAACTTACCAGCATTGGCCAGGATGTTCCTGCCGGAACAGCTGTTGTACTTTGCGGCGACGCCGAGAGCATTACTGCCACCATCAACGATGCAATTCCCGCATTCACTGGCGAGAATGCCCTGCAAGGTCAGTATCTGGCTGCTGACGCTGCTGATGACACCAAGCTCACCCTTGGCCAGAAGGATGGCAAAGTTGGATTCTACACCATCGACAGTGCCCTCGGCGCCAACAAGGCATACCTGACTGCCAGCGCAGGAGCAAAGGGCTTCCAGATTGTATTTAGCGATGATGACATAACCGGCATTCAGGAGTTCGAAAATTCGGAAGTTCGAGAGTCCGAATGTTACTACGATCTCACGGGCCGCAAGGTTGCCGCTCCGCAGAAGGGCCAGTTCTACATCGTGAACGGAAAGGTCGTTAAGTATTAATAAACAGTTTACAAGTTGACGAGCGGACAACTCGTTTGCCCGTCAACTTGTTTACCCGTTAACTAAACACATAAAACTATGAAGAAGACATATATTGCACCGACTTGCGAGAATTACGCGCTGCCCACAGGCAAGCTGTTTACTACTCCTGCCAGTCTGCCCGTAGGCGGCGGCAAAGCCGATGACGGCGGATGGTCCAAGAAGTTCTGGGGACTCACCGAAGAGGAAGAAGAAGAAAAGGACTTCGACTGGGAGTAGTGACAATTAATAATTGACACTTGATAATAATTTCAGCCGCTGGTGCCTATAGGCATCGGCGGCTGATATTGTGTATGCATTATTTATTCTGTTTAAGTTACATGTATTAGAATATGTTTGCAAAACAGAGAAATAAAATTCATAACGGCAAAAAACACGCTGAAATATTTGTGTATTATTTCTTTTTGCGCTACCTTTGCCGCCAATCTGAATAAATACAATTCTTAATAACCTTAAATCTTTTACCATGAGAAAAACTCTCTTTTTTCTTTTTGCCCTGTTGGCGACAATAGGGATAAGGGCAACTGATGTAACTGTTGCCAACACATCCAGCAGTTCACTTCCAAGCGCATTTGGCTCCTTTGCCAGCAATGTCTTTACCACGAGTGCGGCTTCCGGACTTGAGGGCGTAACCGTTACAGGATCAAATGGTCTTACCATTGGTGAAGCTACAGTTAATGTGGCAAACTATGGAAAGTGCTTTAGTTTGGTAACTGCTGCTGCAGCTACTGATTATACAGTAACTATGGCTGTACCCGATGGATACGTTATTACAGGCTATTATCTTGGCGGTTCTGCAAATACAAAGGATGCAGCTCACACGTTGACCTCGGCTGACGGTTCTGTTTCCGTCGTTGCCAGCGCTCCTCCATACAACAGTCCTACGGGTCCTAAAGTTTTTAAAGTTACTGGCCTCAACACTCAGACAACTTATTTCACCATTAATACTGCTAACAAAAGCAATACCTTGTATCTTCCAACATTTACCATTTCTGTTCAGAAAATCGGAGTCACCTATGTAAATGTTACCTACGAACTTTATGAATCCGATGGTACAACTCTTATTAGCAACACTACTACTGAGCAAGAGATAAACAGTGCAATAAATGTTCCTGCGTCATTCACATCCAACACTTACTACACCTACACAACTGAGGGTAGCATCGGTGAAACCGACTGCACCATCAAGGTTATCCGTACCCTCAAAAGTGGTATCGTTTACCCTATCAGCAACCTGAGCAACAACAAGGCTTACAGGATTGAAGTTCCCCGCGGTACTTACACCACTGATAATGGCAGCCTTGCCAACACAGTGAAGAGTAGCAGCTACACCATCAACAACTTCGCACTCGTAAGCTACGAAGACAATTACTACATGTGGAGCATTGCCGACAGCAAGTTTGTTGCAGGTAGTGGAGCTACCCTCTCTGACACCCCTGCAGCCATTACTTTCTCTGCCACCACAGTGCCTGCTTACCAAATTAAGTGCGGCTCCAACACCCTCAATGCCACGGGTGGTGAGCCAACAGGTGCCACCTTCAATAGCTGGAGTGCTGCCGATGACGGCAACCGCTGCGTAATCTACGAAGCTGCCGATTTCGACCCCACAAACGTATTAGCTGTTTTGGAAGACTATTTCCATGGAACTGCAGCTTTCAACGCAGCCATCACTCAGCTGGAGGCTATCGCATGGGGAACAGGCCTTGGCCAATATAGTTTGGTGATTGAAAGCACCGACTATACCTCACAGGCTACCACTATAATCAGTGGACTTAAGGCTGCAGGTTACTCAGCTGAAAATCTCGCCGATGCACAACAAATGCTTAACAGCGTTTCCCTCAACATGCCTAAGGCCGGAACATTCCTTCGCATCAAGGGTAATACCAGCGATAAATATCTGGCTGCAGGCCTTGCCAGCAACAATAAGTTTGCCATGACTGACGCAACTGATAACACTACCCTCTTCTACTTTGACGGAACTAAGCTCATCAACATGAGTTCCGGCAAATTCAACGGCATGTCAACAGGTGCTTGGGCTTGGGTAGACGAAAGCAGTGCAAGTGCAGTCGCCTTCCACGACGGACTTACCAATGGTGGCTACGCTATTCAATCAGCTACAGCATACTTTTACGATAATGGTGATAATTCTTCAAGCGCAGACCGTGGCGGCAACTTGATAATCAGCACAAGCACAAACGCACGTTACACCAGTTGGTCACTGGAGGAGTCAACTACATTCGATGTTACCATGCATGCAGGTGAAAGTACCTATTGGGCAACAGCTAATTTCCCCTTCGGCTACACCATCCCCTCTGGCACTGAGGCTTACATTGGTCAAATTGACGGAAGCTATATCAGGCTCAGCTCTATCGGAACAAGTGTACCCGCTGCTACTCCTGTAATTCTTAATGGTGATGCCGCCAGCATTACAGTTACTATTGACAACACCGTCACCACAGATACCGAATCCAATGGACTTAGTGGACAGTATGCTGCTGATAATGCCGCTAATGAAAGCAAACTCTCCCTCGGCATATCCAATGGCAAGGTAGGCTTCTATACCCACGATGGTGCACTTGGTGCTTTCAAAGCCTATCTTACAGCTAGCACCGGTTCCAACGGCTTCACCTTCAGCTTTGCTGATGATGACGTTACTGGCATAAGCGAGATAGTAGATAGTGAATCGTCCAATAGTAAATACTACGACCTCCAGGGCCGTAAGGTTGCTGCTCCGCAGAAGGGTCAGCTCTACATTAAGGGCGGTAAGATTGTTAAGTATTAAAACATATTCCACATGAAAAAGACATATCAGACACCTATTTGTGAGGCACACATCCTGACAACAGGAAAGCTGTTTACCACACCTGCCAGTCTGCCCGTAGGCGGCGGCAAAGCCGATGACGGCGGATGGTCCAAGAAGTTCTGGGGACTCACCGAAGAGGACGAGGAAGAAAAGGACTTCGACTGGGAGTAGTGGCAATTGATAGTTGATAATTGATAGTTGATAATTGATAATTGAATGCTGAAAGCATCGCGAAGGCTCTGTCAGTGGTCGGCGAAGCTGGGCTGACAAATAAGAGCCTGAGAGCGAAGCGGCAATGCCGCAGGCATCGCGAAGGCTCTGTCAGTGGTCGGCGAAGCTGGGCTGACAAATAAGAGCCT
>CADAJV010000025.1:0-873 GCA_902788275.1 uncultured Bacteroidales bacterium
TGCAAGAAAGTAAGCTCTAATATACTATAACATTCGGAAGGTCACATGTATAAAGGCTTCTATGAGGTTTATAGATTTTTCCCCGGACACCAATATAAGAAAGAAAACCAAGCGGCTCTTCCCCTGTGGGCAGGGGAGGAGCCGCCTATAAGCAAATAGTTAGTATTCTTTATTCTCCTTCGCCGTTGATGATGATGTCATATACGGCTACCACATCGGCGGAGTTGATCTCATCATCATCATTGACATCGGCATCAATTCTGAGGATGCCCGAATTGTCGCCCTTCTCGATAAAGCCGTACACTGCCACCACATCGGCGGAGTTGACATCGCCGTCGCGGTTGACGTCACCACGCTTGGCGTTGTCATAGACGAGGGCTAACACCACACTTTCCTGGCCGCTGTCACTAATGAATACGCGGTGTGCGATAGCAGTCTTTCCATTGAGGGTAAAGGTGCAATCGGCTCCGAAGCAGTAGTCCTCCTTGGCAGTAACGAGTACTTCGAGGGCGTATATCTTGATGGGGTCGTAGGAGTCGAGGCTGGCACCAGGTTGGCATTCCCACGCCACTGCTTTGTAGGTCCACCCCTGCGCGAGGTACATCTTGCCCGTAGGTCTGGTAACCTCGGTGGACAGCGGCTGTCCCTCCACCGGCTCGGGCACGGTGATGGATACGGACCTGACAGGCACTCCGCCCGGGGGAGCGGGCACACGGTAATCAGCAAAGACAAATTTCTTCTGCGTTGGCGTGTTGCCGCTGGCAGTAACATAGAAGTCTGCCTCCTTGCCGTCCACATAGAGCTTGACGTCGTCAGAGAACTCGCACTGACCATGCGGAGATGTGCCGAGCGTGATAGTGAATGCCACATTGA
>CADAJV010000025.1:881-29351 GCA_902788275.1 uncultured Bacteroidales bacterium
GAATGCCACATTGATTTGTTCATTGTATCCGGCAGGTTTGGATGGATCGTAAGTCTTGCCGAACATGCTGTACGAAACCTCGCTTACAGTGGCATACGTTGTGAGAGAGGTGGCCGTGACATCGCAGGGAGACCCTGCCACGGGCCAGTCGAAGTCAGTGAGGTGGACTTCACTGATTGTTTTTTCTTCATCAGGAAGCGGCAGCACCGACTTAAACCAACCCTGCCAAATCAAACTGCCATCATTCCATTTGTCAGTATATTCTTCGGGGTATTTGGCATAAAGCAAGA
Organism: uncultured Bacteroidales bacterium; assembly: GCA_902788275.1. GTDB lineage: Bacteria > Bacteroidota > Bacteroidia > Bacteroidales > Bacteroidaceae > UBA6382. Next base: position 1,172 of record CADAJV010000025.1, read on the forward strand.
CATTGCTTCCGATGTAAGAGAACTGTTTGTTAGCCGGTCCTTTAAATTCCCAAAACCCTTCGTCACTCATCACCTTATAAGGGGTCAGCGTAGGTTTGTGGGAGTGGCACCATAAGGATAACAAGTCTTCACAGGCTTCAAAGCCAGATTCGCCTATGGTTACATTGCCGCCGTAGATGTCGATGCGCTCCATAGTGCTATGGCAGAAAGCAAACTTACCTATTTCCACCGTCTCGCCCTTTATGATGAGGCGCTTGAATTGGGCCCAATAGAAAGCATCTTCGGCAATCACACCGACACTCTCCGGAATGGTAACGGTCTCATTGACAAATTTGATTTGGTAAAAAGCTCCATTGCCGATGCGATAAGCCTCGGCGGGAATCTTGGAGGTAGGGCAGCCTGCTACGACAACCTTCTGCTTGGTGTCCATAATCACGTTGCTGCCGGCAGGAGTGGAGTAGTTGGTGCATCCGCTCTCCACCTCCAGGCGCTGCAGGTTGTTGCAACCTTGTGTAATGCCGTCGCCAACCACAAAGGTACTCTTGGGGAGAACCAACTCCTCAAGATTAGAATATTGAAAGGCAGCATCGTCAATGTTCTGGAGGCTGGAGGGAAGGGAGATTCCCTTTATTTGCGCCACACGAAAAGCTTGCTTTCCTATATACCTCACCTTGGAAGGCAGGACGAAGTCGTAGCCATCGTAGGCATACCCGATGAAAGCTCCATCCTCAATTTCCGTAACTGTCTCGGGCAGGGTGATCTTGGCCTGGCATTGCTTGAAAGCGTAAGCTCCTACGGCCTTAACCTTGTAGTCGCCCTGATATTCAGGCACGATAATCTCACACCCATAAAACTTGGAACCAACTTTATCGATAACGTCTTTGTTTTGGTTAGTTGTGACACAGTTGGTTTCTTCTTCTACGGAGGCAACGCGTGCCCACTTTACTTCCGAACTCATAACCTGAAGACGGATTTTGATAGAGTGGCGGCTGCCGTCAGGATAAACACAGGTGGCGTCGCCCCAGATGTAAGCCTGGGCATTTGCCTGGGTGCTGGCGAGCATCATAAGCAGCGCTGTCAGCATGGTGATCAGGGTAAATTTTTTCATAGATAAATATAAATAATAATTTGTTCGCCGCAAAGATACAATATTTTTTTTACGGAGGGGGTAAAATTGCATATAAAAAAGAGGCGAGACGCAAAAAAAGTACTTTTTCTTATGATAATGTCAGAGAATCACTCTTTTTATGCTAACTTCGCGCCTAAGAAAAGCAAATGCTATGCGAGAGTATGACTATCTGATAGTTGGTGCAGGACTGTACGGCAGCATGTTTGCACATTGTGCAAGGCTGGCCGGCAAGCGCTGTCTGGTGATTGACAGGCGCAGCCACCTCGGCGGCAATTTGTACTGCGAGGAGGTGGATGGCATCAATGTGCATAAGTACGGCGCCCACATCTTCCATACTTCCGACAAGGAGGTGTGGGATTTCGTCAACGCCATCGTGCCATTCAACCGCTACACCAACTCGCCCATGGCCAGCTATAAGGGGCGGCTCTATAATCTGCCGTTCAATATGAACACCTTTTATCAGATGTGGGGCGTGCTTACTCCTGCCGAGGCGAAGGCCAAGGTGGATGAGCAGCGACAAGAGGCTGTGGCGGCTATGCGCCACGCGGGCGTCGGCGAGCCACGCAATCTGGAGGAGCAGGCCTTGCTGCTGGTGGGACGCGATATTTACGAGCGGCTTATCAGAGGCTATACGGAGAAGCAGTGGGGACGCCCCTGCCGTGAGTTGCCGGCGTTTATCATCAGGAGATTGCCGCTCAGGTTTGTGTTTGACAACAATTACTTCAACGACTCCTATCAGGGGGTGCCCATCGGCGGCTATAACCGTCTGATTGACGGACTGCTGGAGGGGGTGGAGACCAAGACCGGCTGCGACTTCTTCCAGAATCGCGCCCACTGGTCGGAGCTGGCTGAACGCATTGTGTTTACCGGCAAGATTGACGAGTATTTTGACTATTGCCTTGGCCGGCTGGAATACCGTACTGTGAGTTTTGAGCAACAAATCCTCGACACACCCAACTATCAAGGCAACGCCGTGGTGAACTACACTGAGGCAGAGGTGCCCTACACACGCATTATCGAGCATAAGCACTTCGAGGCTTTTGGCCAGGCAGTGTACGATAATCCTCGCACGGTTATCTCCAAGGAGTTCTCTACGGAGTGGGCTGAGGGCATGGAGCCGTACTATCCTATCAATGACGGGCGTAACAACCGCCTGGCAGAGCAATACCGTGAGATGGCTGCCCGTGAGGACGGCGTGCTCTTTGGAGGCCGGTTGGCAGAGTACAGATACTACGACATGGCTCCAATAGTGGAGAAAGTTCTTAAATACCGTTATGAGCTTTAAGCATATATAGATATGGTATTGGCAGGTTTATTAATTTTTCATTGAAAACGGGCTCTGTCTTAATATTTATATGTAACTTTGTGCACAAAATAACGTAAAGCATGATTAGACTATCCAAGTCCATTGTTGGAAAGAAAGAAGCCGAGGCTGTGGCCCATGTGATAGAAGACATAGGCTACTTGGGCATGGGAGCTACGGTAGGCGAGCTTGAGCATGCCCTGGAGGACTATATAGGCGGAGGGCGAAGGGCCTTGTGTGTCAACAGCGGCACAGCTGCACTCCACCTGGCCTTGCAGGCCGTCACACAGCCCGGCGACGAGGTGCTGGTGCCGTCTTTTACCTTCGTTGCCAGCTATCAGGCCATTACGGCTGCCGGCTGTAAACCTGTAAGCTGCGATATCCGCCCTGACACACTGACGCTTGACCTGCAGGATGCAGAGCGGCGCATCACGCCTCGCACTACGGCCATGATGCCGGTATATTATGCCAGCAACTGCTGCATGGCAGACGAATATCAAGAGTTTGCCCGCAAGCATAAGCTGCGTCTTGTGGAGGATGCTGCGCATGCGTTCGGCTGCACATGCAAGGGCAGGAAGATAGGCTCCTATGGCGATGTGGTGTGCTTCTCGTTTGATGGTATCAAGAATATCACTACGGGCGAAGGCGGAGCAGTGTTTACGGCTGATGAGGAAGTAATCCAGAAAGTGAGCGACGCCCGCCTGCTGGGTGTTCAGAAGGATTCCGAGAAACGCTATGCCGGCAAACGTAGCTGGCATGCCGACGTGGTGGCCCAAGGTTACCGTTACCACATGAGCAATATCTTTGCTGCCATCGGACTGGTGCAGCTGCAACGGTTTGAGACGGAGTTCGCGCCCCGCAGGCGCGCCCTTGCGCAACGCTACACAGAGCTACTGAAGGATACACCACATGTGCTCCTGACACCGATGGACTATGTCAACGAAATCACTCCCCACATATTTGCCCTGCAGATTCTTAACGGAAAGCGCGAGAAGCTGGAGCAACTGCTGAAGGAGCACGACATACAGTACGGCATACAATATGCTCCCAACCATCATCTGACATTTTTCAAGGAGGATGTCAATCTGCCTGTAACAGACAAGGTGTATTCCCAGATTATCTCCTTGCCTATGCATCCGGAATTGAGCAACGAAGAACAGGATATTATTTGCAACCTAATCAATACGTTATGAAGACAATCATATTGGCAGGTGGTTTTGGCACTCGCCTGTCGGAATATACAAAACTTATCCCTAAGCCTATGGTGGAGATAGGCGGCAAGCCTATTATATGGCACATCATGAATCATTACGCCCGGTTTGGGTACAAAGACTTTGTGGTGGCTCTGGGGTACAAGGGTGAAGTAATCAAGAACTATTTCTTGCAGTATTACGCTCAGAACAACGATTTCACCATAGATTTGAGTAATGGTGCCGTAAGTTACATCAACGAGCATACCCGCGACTGGCGCGTGACTCTGGTGGATACCGGAGCGGGCTCAATGACGGGCGGCAGAGTGCTGCGACTGAAGGACACCATCGGCAATGAGGACTTTATGCTTACATATGGCGATGCAGTGAGCAATGTGGATATCAGTAAGTTGGTGCAGCGTTACAAAGAAGCCGGCAAGCTGGCTATGGTGACTGCAGTTCATCCTACAGCCCGCTTTGGTGAGCTGCAGGTTGATGAGGATGACTTTGTCCGCTCGTTCAAGGAGAAGCCCCAAGTAAATCAAGGATGGATTAACGGCGGTTTCTTTGTGCTTAGTCCCAAGGTGTTTGACTATATCGAAAACGATCTCACCACCTTTGAAGCTGAGCCCTTGGAGCGATTGGCGGCAGAGGGACAGCTCAAGACCTACAGGCATGAAGGATTCTGGCAGTGTATGGACACTGTGCGCGACCGCGATATGCTCAACAAAATGTGGGACGAGGGAAATGCTCCCTGGGCGTGAGAACGAGGTTCACTGCTTTACAGATAGTCCAATCGTAAACATCAAAATATCTTCCCCCTAAACCATAATGGCCACCTACGATATACGACCGTTGCAGATGCGTATGCTTCAAGTGCTTGAAGCCATAGATGAGACATGCCGCAAGCATAATCTTACTTATGGCATCTTTGCCGGCAGTCTTATCGGAGCGGTGCGCCACAAAGGGTTTATTCCTTGGGACGATGACATGGATATCCTGATGCCACGGCCCGACTATGAGATGTTTATCGCCCACAGCCGCGAATGGCTGCCTGAGCCATACGAGTTTGTGTGCGCTGAGAATGACCCAGCCTACCCGCTGCCTTTTGGGAAAGTGCAAGATGCCTCGACTACACTGATTGAACGTGTGCACCTGAGTTATCTGGGAGGTATCTATGTTGATGTGTTCCCTCTCGATGCGGTGCCCTCTGCTCCACTGGCGCGCCGTATGCATTTTTGGCGCTACGGGCTGCTTCGGCAAGCCCTCTACTGGATTCACCGCGACCCTTACAGACATGGTCATGGCCCAAGCTCATGGATACCTCTGCTTACCAGAAAGCTTACAACGATGGATAAGCTCCAACAGAAGATTCGTCGCTTGCTGACTAAGTATGACTATGGCACATGCACCCTTGTGGCCGACTATACCGACGGATTGAAAGGCGTCATGCCAAAGGAGGTGGAGGGCGTGTACGCTCCATACGAGTTTGAAGGCAAGACCTTCATGGGAGTAAAGGACTATGATTACTATCTTACTCAGATGTACGGAGAATATATGAAGATTCCTGACGGTGACCACCAGCGGCAGCACAATTTCCATATTCTCGATCTTAACCATTCATATAAAGACTATCAGAAAAACCAATAAATATGCAAAACATCTTAATCAACGACATCAAGCACACACTCGGCGGACTTTCTGTTGAGGAGCGCTCCAAGTTTCAGGATTCTACCGTACTCATCACCGGCTGCGCAGGCTTTTTAGGTTACTATATGATGCAGTTCTTCGCTGCTGAGGCGGACGAACTGGGTATTAAGAAGATTATAGGCCTGGACAACTTCATGCTGGGCATGCCAGGCTGGATAAATGCTTTAAGCCAGAACCCTAAGGTAGAAATCCGCAAGTTTGACATCATCAAAGACAAGATTGCAGACATAGAAGGTGCCGATCAGGCCGATTTTATTATACACATGGCTTCAATAGCGTCTCCTATGTTCTACCGCAAGTATCCCATCGAGACGCTCGACGCCAATATTTGGGGCTTGCGCTCCCTGCTTGACTTCTATGCCCCCAGGGGAGTGAAGGGCTTCCTTTTCTTCTCGTCGAGCGAACTGTATGGCGACCCCGACCCCGCACAGGTGCCCACCTCGGAGGACTATAACGGCAATGTCTGCGCCACAGGTCCGCGTTCTTGCTATGATGAGTCAAAACGCTTCGGCGAAACAATGTGCATGCTCTTTGCCCAGAAATACAATATGCCCATCGGTGTGGCCCGTCCTTTCAACAATTACGGTCCAGGCATGAGAGTGGGTGACAAGCGCGTGCCTGCCGACTTTGCCATAGCTGTTTTGGAAGGGCGCGACATCGAGATTTTGTCAAACGGCACTCCCACCCGTACCTTCTGCTATATTGCCGATGCTGTTTGCGGATACTTCAAGATTCTGTTACACGGCAAGTATGACTATTTTAATATAGGTATAGAGAAGCCTGAGATTACTATCGCCCAACTGGCTGAAATTTATGTGAAGCACGGGCGTGACATCTTCGGCTATACCGGTAAGGTTAAATATGCCATATCAGAAGACAAGGAGTATCTTACAAACAATCCCCTCCGACGCTGCCCCAATATCAACAAAGCTCGTCGCATACTTGGCTACAACCCCACCATCTTTGTGGAGGAGGGTGTAGGACGTTTTTTAATGTATCTGAAAGAAAGTAACGAAAAAGAATACAAATGGTAATAACAGTTTTCGGGCTTGGCTTTGTAGGACTGACCACCTCGCTGGGCTTTGCAAAATACGGTCACACCGTTTACGGAGTAGAGGTTAATGAAGACCGACTGAATACGATAAAAAGCGGCAAGTTGCCTTTTTTGGAGCCAGGTCTTGATGAGGCCTTGAAATGCTATCTTAACGATAGATTCCATCCCATCGGTATAGACCAGCTCAAGATGGCTATACCTGCCAGCGATAGTGTTTACTATTGTGTCGGTACGCCTTATGGAAAGGATGGACAGGCGGATCTTACATACCTCTTTGGCGCTATTGACCAGACGCTCCAGGCAAGAGATGCGTCTTCAAAATATCAGGTGTTGGTGGTGAAGTCCACTGTTCCACCTTCTACCACGTCACAGAAGGTAATCCCCTATCTTCAGTCTCAAGGTATCACTGTAGGAAAGGACCTGGGCGTGGCTAACAATCCCGAGTTCCTGCGTGAGGGGCATTGCTGGGATGATTTCATCAATGCAGACCGCATAGTGCTTGGCGTGAGCGATGACCGTTCGGCTTCTCTGCTCCGTCAGGTGTATGCTTCGGTTAAGGAACCAGTACTGTGTGTCTCACTCAATACAGGCGAGTTCATTAAATATTTGTCAAACACCCTGCTTGCTACACTCATCAGCTATAGCAACGAAATGAGCTTGGTGGCCGATGCCATAGGTGGCATTGACGTGGCAGAAGCCTTTCGCATCCTCCACATGGATAAGCGCTGGGGAGGTGCCACAATGGCCAGCTATGTGTATCCGGGCTGCGGGTATGGCGGCTACTGCCTGCCCAAAGATACAAATGCCTTATATGCTGTAAGCCGCACAGCAGGATTTGACGCTCAGATACTACACAATGTCATTGCCACAAATGACAACATGCCAGAATTTATGGCAGAGAAAATTATCCGTGCCGCAGGTCCTGACAAGAGTCAGACCATTGGTATTCTCGGCCTGTCGTTCAAACCTGGCAGTGATGATGTTCGCGACACTCCCAGTGCCAAGGTTATCCGAGCCCTGCTTGACAAAGGCTATTCACATATCTGTGGCTATGACCCCGTTGCTAATGCTGAGTTCCAGAGGGTGTATAATATGCCGATAGACTATGCCGACTCTTACGACGAACTACTCCGCAATGCTCAGATTTTGGTTATCACTACTGCATGGCCTGAGTTTGCCAACGTCAGGGAGCTGGCTGACGGCAGGCCTATTGTTGATTGCCGCTATATGCTATGAACAAATGGGTAAACCTTGACCCTGAAACGCGAGAAGGGTATAGTATCTCCTCCAACATGAAGGAGGTGTGGGCCATACAGTTGGATATGTTCCGCAAGCTCATTGATGTTTGCACGGAGCATAACTTGCGATGCTGGTGCGACGGAGGTACGTTGCTTGGCGCGGTGCGTCATCACGGATTTATACCATGGGATGACGACATTGATGTTTGTATGCCACGGCCCGACTACGATCGTCTTCAAGAATTGGCTCCTAAGGTTTTCCAAAAGCCCTATTTCTTTCAGACGGCAAAGACCGACAAGCATTATTATCGTGCACATGCCCAGTTGCGCTTTGATGGCACTGCTGCTATACGTCCGAGCGACAGCTTCCGTCCGTTTCATCAGGGAATATTCATTGACATCTTTGCTTTCGAGGGAGTGCCTGCCGATAGGCGGCAGGCCACGGAGGTCGTTAAGTGGGCCAACCATAGAATGAAGTGCCTGAAATCAATTGATTACCCAATTCTCATATCTGGACGCATTGGCCTTGTCTTTAGAAAAATTAAATGGAAGCTGAAAGTGCGGAAGGAAGGGTTCTATCCTCTGTTCTCTCCTATAGAGGATGCTTATAGGCGTTGTTCTTGGGATGCGGCAGAGTATGTGGCCCAACTTGGCATTGACGGATGTCGATTCATCTTTCCAAAGCACATTTTCGACAAGACCGTATGGATGCCGTTTGAACAGACAGAAGTGCCTGTTCCGGCAGGCTATGACGAATTTTTGCGCATACAATATGGCGAGAATTATATGACACCCGTACAGGCTCCCACTAATCACGGCGGGCTCATACTGGACACTCAAAAGAGCTATCTGGATTTGTTGTCACGTGTACGGAAAGACTATCGTAAGTCACAACTTAGGCGCCTGATAGGTCTATAGCATTCATCGCCTGTTTTAGGAACTGACCGTCTTTCAGCTTGTCACTGATTATCTTGACATTTCGGCGCATAGCTTGCATTTGCTCCGGGGTTATTTGAGGCAAGAGGCTGTTCAACTCGCTGAGAGTATCGATACACAGTCCGATGCCATTGTTTTTTATAATCGGAGCTACTGCGGCCTGTTTCCAAACTATCACAGGCAGTCCGGCACGCAGGCAGAAAGATACTTTATGAGGACTGTTCCATCGTAGGTATTCGCCAAAATTGCCACTGCAGGTGTCGAGTGAGTCACCGTCCCATACCAAGCCGAAATCGCCATCTACGTGGTCTATAAAATCCTCTGCTGCCATGAAGTCGTAAACCTTCATGTGGACTGAGTCTTTAAGTCCGGGCAGTCCCTCTCTGTTTCCGAATACATGCAAGTCGTAGTTGGAGATTGTATCACCTATTTTCAGCAAGAATGTGTTCTTGCGGGTGTTCAGTGCTCCTGCATATATCAACACAGGGCGAAGGTGGCTGGGCGGTTCAGTTGTGCGACAGCTTTTTGAGCGGTAGTCAAATAGTCCGAGTGATCCCAATGGCTTGGTAAAACCATGGTCGCGCAGCCATCCCTTCATTACATCGTTTGATGCGATTACTGCATCTGAGTTCATAAGGCGGGATAACTCATGTTTCACTGTGAGTTTCTTGCGGCGCATACTGCCGAGATCGTGAATAAGTGCAACAGTCCTTGCGCCGCGCAGGTGAGCTACGTGGCAGATGAAAGAGAAATACTTCTTAACAGGATATTGGAGCAGTATGACATCGCCGCGATGCATTGCGAAGCAACTTCTCACTACGCCTATGAGGTCAAGGAAGAAGGTCACCACCTTATTATTATACTCTGTTCGGCGGAGTCCGAGATTGATGGCCCCCATCTGCTTCAGCGTCTCTTCATTATCAGTTTTAGCCTTATTGCCAGCCTTATCCATAGCACGGTAATTCCTGGAAATATAACAGAGCCTCTTTTTCATTTGACAATATGTAGTTGAGAATACAATATTATTGTTAATAGAGCTTACGGAGTTTATGGTTGCATAGAATGCGAAAAATCGTTGTTTTTATAGTTCTAACTTAAATTCCATCTCGCGCTTCTTTTGATAGTGAGCCCAGAACTCTTTTCTTGCTGCCATAATAATGTCAACAGCAGTCTTGGGGCTGAAGCCGCGGAGCAGGGCATACTCCTCGACAAGCAATTCAATGAAGTGCTTTGGTCCCCATAGTCGCATAAAATTGCGGCAACCGTCTTTCATACTGACAGGGCCGAAATGCATACGGTTGATATCTACGATAGAGAAGCGGTATCCACTCTGTGTGCCGCATTTCGTACTGCCTAAATCAACCTTCTCCCAAAGGATATTCCCGGGTGAATAATCGAGATGCAATACTTCGCAGTCGTGCATGTGGGCAGTGAATTCTGCCAATGCCTTTGCGATGGGGGCGTATGTTTCCTCCGTAGCATTGCCCAACTCATACATCCTATGGCTGTACGGACACTGTATGCTGATAAACCATGAGTGTTGTAGCAATCCCATATGGCGGTCTTCTATATATGCCACCGCCTCAGGTGTGTTGATGCCGTTCTCCAAGAGTATTGCAGGATAGATGAATGCCCTTCTTCCTTTTGGCTTTCGTATGCCTGTGGAGTATATTATGTTGGAGGGGAATGCCGGTTTCTTGTAGCGTTTTACATTTAGTTGTGTGCCATCGGGCGCGACAAAGAGTTTGATAAGATTACGTCGCCCACCATAGATATATGTTCCTTCAGAGTCCATATTATCCGGAATGCGAGTAATGAAAGACCGTAGATACTCGTATTTTGGATTTAACTCAATTGTTCTCATAATAGTTTTTCATATACTCTCATTACCTGTGATGCCACATTGCTGTTTTCAAAACGGCGGATATAATCCCTGCTTTTGCATATACGCTCTTCGCGGTCCTTATTGCCTATGAGTGATGCGCTGATGCCTTTTGCCATTCCTTCCACATCGTCCGGATCAACATATATATTGTATGGACCACCTGCTTCTTCCAGGCAGCTTCCTGTGCAAGCTACTACGGGCAGTCCGCTTTGTATGGCTTCAATAATTGGAATGCCAAAACCCTCATAGCGAGATGGATATACGCAAACCTCTGCGCCTTGGTATAATGCCGGTAATTCTGTATTGGATACCTCATGAAGGATAAATACTCTGTGGCTCAAATCATGCTCTCTCGCATATTGCTCTACCCTTGCTGTATATGGTGTATGACGCCCTATGATGACGATAACAATCTCCTCCGGCAAATAACGCAGCGCTTTCACCGCTAAGAGGATGTTCTTGCGTTCCTCAATGGTTCCGACATTGATGATGTATCTGTTAGGTAGATTATATTTTGTTCTTGCATTTCGGCGCTCCTCATCAGACACTTCTTGCTTGAAGTACGCACCGCAACTCTGATAGATAAGGTCTATCTTGTCCGCACTGACATTGCCAAAGTGCATTATATCTCTCTTGGTACATTCGCTGATAGCGATGATACGGTCGGCCTCCGCTATTGTCTTGCGAAATTTCCAGGCATATACTCTGGCGTCTATCCAGTTATAATATTCGGGATGGCGTAGGAAGATGAGGTCATGAATGGTGACTACTGATTTGATGCCTGCTTTTTTGATGCCAACAGGCAACTCGCCAGACAGACCATGATATAAATCTATGCCATCTCGTTTCAGGTCGGCTATGATGCCGTGAGTGCGCCAATAATCGCCTCTTATTTTGGCTATGAGTGACGGATGCTCTGCATCATTTATGTAACGAGGATATACAAAGGATATTGCGGGAGTGGTGTTGACCATCTTGCGGAGGTCTGCTTTTCCTCCATTAGGAGCATATAGCCTCAGCTCACAACCACCTGTCGTTGCAGCAGCAAGGTCATTGACCAGAGTGCGCCCGTATGCACCCAACCCTGTCCTGTTAGCCACGATGCGCTTAGCGTCAAATCCTATCCTCATCTTTTCCTAATTTATTTGAACTAACCAATTTGAAGAGCTTGTCGGAAGGCCTTATTTTCTCTGGCACAGCTATTGACACAAAGCGTCCCTGTTCGGCATGGTTGATAGGCTCGTAGTCATATCGCATCTCATCGGCGGTGACATACACGGCACCTGTCGTGGGCCCAGTGATAAGAAGGTGGTCACCCTTGTTAAGGTCGGAGGCCTCCAGCAGAAATTCTGCTACTCCAATCTTGGAGAAATATTTTACTCCACGCCCCACATAGACTTTGCGTTCAGTGGCACTGGAGCCGTAGTTACTACTCCACTCGCCCATAGTCTGACCGAGGTAGTAGCCGTCCCAGAAACCGCGGTTGAATACTTTTTTGAGACGCTCGTCCCATTGGTCCTTCATCTGCTCGGTGGTAGTCCCGTTGAGGGCTGCATTGAGAGCTTCCTTGTAGCACCGCACTACGGTATATACATACTCAGGGCCGCGGGCGCGCCCCTCAATTTTAAAGACCTTGACACCAGCTTCCACCATGCGGTCAAGGAACCGGATAGTCTTCAGATCTTTGGGCGACATGATGTATTTGTTGTCCACGTCCAACTCTACACCTGTCTCGCGGTCGCGCACGGTGTAGCTGCGGCGGCATACTTGCAGGCATGCTCCTCGGTTAGCGCTGGAGCCCAAGTTGTTGAGGCTTAGGTAGCATTTGCCGCTGATGGCCATGCATAGGGCTCCGTGGCAGAACATCTCTATTCTTACCTTCTTGCCGCTGGGGCCGAGGATTTCTTGCTCGTCTATCTGGCGGCATATCTCTGCTACCTGGTCAAGGTTGAGCTCACGGGCCAACACTACCACGTCAGCAAACTGGGCATAAAACTTGAGTGCCTCAACATTGCTGATATTGAGCTGGGTGGAGAGGTGTACCTCCTGCTTAATCTCCTTGCAGTATTGCAGCACAGCCACATCGCTGGCTATGACGGCGGAGATGGCAGCTTCCTTGGCCGCATCGCAGATAGAGCGCATCAAGGGCAGGTCTTCACCATAGATGATGGTGTTGACCGTAAGGTAACTCTTTACTCCGGCCTCATTGCATTTGGTTGCTATGTCACGTAGGTCGTTGATGGTGAAGTGGGCGGCAGAGTGGGCTCGCATGTTGAGGCTCTCCACTCCGAAATAGATGGAGTCGGCTCCAGCCTTCAGTGCTGCTGAAAGCGACTCCCACGACCCCGCCGGGGCCATTATCTCATATCCGTCTCTTGTCATTCTGACTGTTAAATAACTGCTTAACCAATGCTTTGAGGTTATCTGCTGGCAATATAGGCGTTGATATAGTCACACGAACGACGCAGTTCATCGGTGGGCGGCAGATTCTTGGCTAGCCAATCATAGCCCTCAAGCTCTGATCCTTGGAGGTCGAAGACATAGGTCTTGGTGTCCCAGTTATAGTAGTATTTTGTTGTTTCTTCCTGCGGCACTGCGGCCAGGCCGTAGTAGCATTTCTTGAGGCGCTGCATGTCAGTGGTGTTTTGGATGGCCAGGCGCAGGTATTCAATAGCCAGCTTGTTGAGGTTGTTGTAATGGATGTCGACGCTCGACCATGAATATTCGCTCAGAGCCCAGAGGTCACCGGCTGGTGAAGCCTGGAAGCATTTGTTGGCAAGTTCGTAGGCCAGGTCTGAGAGCTGATTGCCGTGAAGGGTAGGCAACAGGCGCATCTTGGCAGCCATGTCGCGGCAGAACTCCAGCTTTACATTGCGATATTCTGTGATATCGTCGGAGTCTTCATAACGATAGGTTTCTCGCTCAAAGTCGCGCTTGCTGAAGGTTCGCAGGTTGAGATAGGGGGCAATGCCCTGCTCCTTAAGCAGGCTCATGGGCAGTCCCTCCAGATAGGTGATGGCTTTGTCAAAGTTGCCTTCGCGCATCAGCTTGGTGCCGATCAACTCCTGTATGGTAGGAGTGAGTTCCTGCGGCGACAGCTTGGTCAAACCGGCGATGAGTGGGTCTGTAGCAGGAGTCTTTAGCTTGTTATAGAATTCAATAACCTTGTCGGCCGACCAGGTGTGGTCGGAGAGTTCGCTGAAGTTGAGGAAGTATTTGTCGTCAACTCCATATACATCACCAAAGATGCTAAGCACCAGCATCTGGGCATGCTCATTGCCCAACGAACCGCAGTATTTGTAAAGACGTGTGGGTAGTTCAAAAGTGCAAATGGCGAATGCCGGGCTGGCATTGTATGTGTTCTCGTCGTCAGCTGACTCCTGATTATTTGCCTTGAGCAGGTTTTCTGTCTCCGTCAGCAGATAGGTGGTGAAGTCAGAGGGCCGGTTGCTGGAATTGAAGGAGGCGAGGAAACGGAAGTAGCGGGCAAAGTTCTTCTCCTCCTGCGTAGCTTTCATGTTGGCTACCTTGCCAAATACCTCATAGGCCTTGTCGTCATTGTGGGCTGCAAAGTATAGGAATCCTACGAAGTCCTGCCACAGTGCCAGGTCCTTGACTTTCTTCTCTTTCACTACGCGCTCTGCCAGGGTCAGCATCTTGTTGTAGTCTCTCTTTACCTGCGGCCATATTGTGCCCCATTCGTCTTCGCTGGAAAGTGCATGGTAGAGATAGTTGGCGTAGTCCTGTATTACATAGCCCAGTACACGAGAATCCTTCTTTTTCTCATATAGTTCAGTCAGTTTATCGGGATTAAGGAGCCGGCTTACACATTTGTTGATGCTCTGCATATCACCATTGGCATCAAAGATCTCCAGAGCTTCTACATATTGTTCTCTCTGGTAGTAGACTCCGCCCAGATAGCCCCTGGCCCTGCGTTTCAGCGGACTCTCCTTCCATTTGCTTGCAAATTGTTGCCAGTTGGCTTCCACATCATCATAGCGCTTGCCGCAATAGAGAGCCCTCATACGAAGATATACGATACGTTCATCCAACTTGCCGTCATTCTGCAGTCGTGCAATATCGTAGACCAACTGGTGATATTGTCCGTCAGTGGGGCGCTCGTAGTCCCAACTGTGCATCCAGGTGTTAAGCTTGTAGAGCCGGTTATTGAGCTTCAGGTATGTGAGAGCATTGGTGTTGCCACGCTTGTATAGCGCTGCAACTAGAGCATTCTCCGACTCTTCGGGGTTGTCGTAATCGGCTGAGGTGGCATTCTCCACGGCTTCCTTCAGGGCCTCCTTGCTTAAAGAGCCATTGAGATAGTCATACCAGAAGTCTACACTCTCAGCAACTGCATCTACTCCCGTCACGTCGGGGTCAAGGGGCTGCACCAGGCAGAAGTAGTCACTCATTGAGGGGCCCCAACTGTCACCGCCACAGGCCAGAGTCCTAAGCGAAGTAAATGGGGAAAAGAGAATGGCGAATAGAGAATAGAGAACAATCTGTCTCCGTAAGGACTTTACTTTTGTACTCCTTACTACTTCAATCATAAAGCTCTTTGATTTCATAGTGTTTATGTTTTAAGAATTTATTGTCAAGATGGTATATCACTATCTGGTCGCACACTCCGCTGCGGCTGCTCTCAAGCATATTGCGTACCTGCCTGAGTGTGGCAATGGAGGGTTGTTCGTGGCGAATGATGTCACCAGGGTAGATGCGCTGTCCGGCAGGGTCGCCAATGCCGTCAGCTGGAGCCGCCATGTAAGCCTGACATTCATAGTGGGTGCTGTCCATACGACGGAAGGTTGTTGTGTCAGCCAGATTTACACCTCTCACTATCTGGGCGAAGTTGTGGCTGTGGAATAGGAGGTTCCAACCATATATGGGCAGTGCGGTGCAGAGCGGCAGATTGTAGTCCTTCAGTCGCGGCATATAGGGAGCCACTGCCTGGGCCGTGAGGATAGAGTTTTCTTCTTTCTCATCGCGGAAGTTGCCTACGTTATAGACCATCAGCACTCCTTCGTCCACTGGAGGCACAGCCTTGCTGAGTTGATGGAGGCGAATGGTGGCGGAGAGCTTGCGCCCTTGCTTGTGGAGCATATCGCGCAACTCGCTTAGGAGGCTGAAGTAAGCTGTTTCGTCGCTACCCACCCAGTCATAGTCCATCTGGATCATCTGGGCTGTGCCAAGACCGTTTTGCTCCGTCATCTGGTCGATGCGGTTGAGTACCAGCTTGGCCAGCTCCGGGGTGGGATTTTGAGCCAGTGCCCCCGGCTCGATAAACACCGTGGGAATCACCTCAATGCCCTGCGGCAGGGAGTCTTCAAAGAGCAATGTGTTGGCAGGCATCAGAGTTCTCCCCCTTGATGGGGAGGCAGAGGGAGCTTCGGGGCTGCTCACCACATCAAACAAGTGCAGGTAAACCTTGCCCACTTTTGCCTCGCTGAGGAAACTGCGCTCTTCCTCGTTGAGGCTTAGTGTGGTGCGCCAGTAATAGACAGCAGGCTTAGGGTTCTCCACCCCTTTGGGCCTCTGTCCGCAGGACACCATTGTCAGTATGGCAACTGCACACAAGACAAACAACTTGAAAGCTTTCTTCATCGTTCGCTCGTTAACTCGTCAACCTGTCAACTTTGTTGCTTATTCTTTATACGTATGCAAATGTAACGCTTTTTACCGGAATTGACCAGCATCCTAAGCTAAAAAGCAAAAAAACTTCGTTTAATTTCATCAACAGACGTTTCTTTGCCATAACATAAAGCAAACTTTCTGTCTATGGCTTAACCGAAACGTTTCTTCGGGTGGGGCAATTATGCCAAATTTGCAGGCGAACCGCGATTTCATCGGTATTTAATCAGAAAAAGTAGAAAGTCCAATGGCTTGCAGACTCCCCCTCTAAGCGGGGTCCCCTCTGGGGAACGTTTTCGATAAGCCGAAAGGAGAAGCAAAGCTTGCTTTGATTATCCTAAGGCGAGAAAAGGTGGCTGCGAAGGAGCCAATATAAATATGGATTTCCTCGCGAAGCGAGGGGGTGCCGCTTGCGGCGGGGGCGTATGATAACAAGTATGGTTTCTTGATGGCACTAAAGTAAAACCTAATAAACTATAACATTCGGAGAATCCTATCCATAAAGGTTTTATGAGTTTTACAGACTTTCCCCCGGACAGCAATAATTTTTGTAACAAATGTTTTGCAACAAAAGGAAACTGCGCTATCGCAGGTTCTTACCTGGTCTACTGAGAAAAATCTCCCCTTCAGCTAGAGAAAAAAGATTTTTCTACTGAAAAAAAACTATTTTCACGTCGTGGAAATAAATTGCCACGTCGTGAAAATATATTATCTCGACGCGAAAATATATTATCTCGTCGAGAAAAAAGGTTTTTTGTAACTACTTTATATTTTTTCTTTAGTAGCATAGATTTTTACTCTCAGTAGACAGGCCAATTCTTTCTGCTTAAGATTGCCGCTCCTTGTCTGCCCTCAGTGTAAGACACCAGATATTCTAATTTAACATGAAAAGTGGTATAACAATAAAAGAATAAGATGAAGTAAAAAGGAATGAGCCCGGTGCAATACCGAGCTCACTACCATAGAGAGTTGAATAATTAAAGTTTTATTTTATGTCCAACTTTTCGGGCACATCAAATAATTCTCCTCCCCCAATACGTGGACTTATTTGTTTGCCAATTTTATGTTCTCAGCAAGTGGTTAAATATTAGATAAAACTTTTACTTTCTTACACCTTATTTAGCCTTTTCTTAACGGCCTGAATACTCGTGATAATCCATACGCCAATACCGTATGGTAAAGACAGCGCAATACAACTCTTTTATATTCATTTCATGCAGGCTCTTTCCCCATTTTCTCTTGACAAAAGCGATTTCGTCCTTCTTGAAGTCCTTGGTCAAGTTATTTACTAATGCTTTCAGCTTCTCAGCAGAAACTTTCACTTCGTCATGTTTATAACAACTGATGTCGTAAAAACGATCTTTGCCCCAGAAGAGGGAAACAGATAAGATGCCATTGTCTGTACCTATCGATACATATGTCTGTAAAGTGTCTTGATGTTTAGGAAAACGTTCAAGTTTAACGCTAACATTCATAATTTCACATCCGGGGTCATACAAGTCTGTCAACATGTGGCATGCTAGATTGTCTTTCATCTTTACAAATGTTTCTACTCCCCCTTGGGCTTTTGCCAATTGGATGAATGAAAAAGACAGGATGATTACTGTCATGAATAATTTAACTCGTTTCATATCTGTATTGTTATTTGCGTTTAATCGGACGAATTGAAAGCCCCAAAAATTTTAAGCCGTCAAATTGGCCTGTACTACTATTACTGAAGAAAAAGTAAAAAGCTTTATCGGACTCCCAGTGTTCTCTGTTTGTCCAATAATTTCCTAGTTTGTTTTTAGATTCGTTGTTTATGGCGATAGCCTTCCCCGCTGCAGGAAGAAAGACGCTGTTACCATTCTTGCCTTTGAATACTCGGCCGTTAACACCCTTGACAACCTTCCATTCTGAAGTACAGTTGTCTTTTAATTCGTTGAATTGATCTGGCGATGGAATGTGCCATTCTTGCCCCCATTTCACGTAAGCAACGTCACTGCGATCAACAATAGTCTCATATTGAAAACGCACATTGCGCAAATAGTATGTTCTGTAATCATATATCTCTTTCTCTTCCATCTCGCCAAATGCAAAAAGGCTGCCATAGTCTTCAGGGGAACTTGCTCCCATATTACAGCAGGCCCACTTTGTCCCGCTGGGAAGACCTAAGTCAATTGCGTGGGGATGGTTGCTGTCAGGGCATGTTTGTGCCGGACTTGCAACTGCTGCAAGCATTAATAATGATATAATAATTGTTTTTTTCATTTCGTTCATCTTTTCTTAACTGTTACTTTTGGTTTCTCTGGTTATTTCCTCTATATGCGAAAGATTAAAGTCCTCCTTTTATTGCGCGAATAGAAGCTCCCCAGTATACATATATTCCTAGCCCATTCGTGTAATCAAAAGTACACCTGCCATTATTAAAAAATAATCGCCATGCGTAAGGCTCCATACCCCCTCTTCGTGATACAGTATAAGATCCCGTACCGACTAAGTCACGGCCTTTAGAGTTACCGTATCCTGCTGCCGGCAAGAAAATAGAGTTTCCGTTCGGACCGGTAAACTTTGCGCCGCTGATACCGTCGATGGTTATATACTCAAAAATACAGTTCTCTTTTAACTCTTTCATCGTATTGGGATTGGGGGTTTCCCACTCTCCACCACATTGAACGTGCGCTACGTCATATTCTGTTCCGGCGAGATCCCATACTGGAAAATTATAATTCCATGAGTGATCCCCTGAACCACTGTCATAATATTTATAATTATTAAAAAGGAAAGATCTCTTTTCCTTGAGTTCTCCCCATGCGTATAGTCCTCCGAATTCTTCGGGAAGCTCTGCTCCTACATTGCAGCAGGACCAACATATTCCACTTGGCAGGCCAAGATCAATAGCGTGGGGATGCTTGTTGTCCGGGCAGAGATCAAGTTTGGATTTCTTTACCGGTGCGGCAGGTTTTGCCGTCGCGGTTTTTCGTGCGACAGGCTTTCTTGCTGTCGTCGTTGTCTTGCGGACAGTTGTCTGGGGTTTCCGAACAGAGGTCTGAGGTTTTTTGGCTACTACGCGTTTGTTTGTCTGTGCGTAGGCTGTGCTCATCAATAAGGCAAGCACGATAATAGTTAGGATGTTCTTCATTGTTTTTGTAAATTAAAAAATTATACTAATGTCGGTATGCTGTTATAACTTACTCGCTGAGGGCGAGGCGAAAACCAAGTTCGCGGTCAACAATTGTTTCCTTCTTTTTGTGAAAGGCGCGATTGGTCGTGCGACAATCCCGATCAAGGCATCGTTGATCGCCGCCACGAATTACGCGGCAGGAGCCCAATAATGGACCTGTTGGATTGGATAGGGTTCTACTGCTGTATTTCTTATACCTATCTTGACACCACTCCCATACGTTGCCACTCATGTCGTAGATGCCAAGTTCATTAGGCAGCTTCGTAGCTACAGGCTGTGTTTTGCCGCCGCTATTGTTTGCATACCACGCTATATCACCCAGGGTGTTGCTACCACTATACTTGTAGCCTTTGCTCTTGTTGCCACCCATGGCAGCAAATTCCCACTCTGCTTCTGTGGGAAGACGGAACTTAAATCCTGTGAGATCGTTGAGCTTCTTGATAAATGAGCGGCAGTCATTCCAGCAGACTTGATTCACAGGCAGGTAGTCACCCTTTAAATTACATGGAACGCTATCCATAACGGCTTTCCAAAGTGCCTGAGTAACCTCTGTCTGACCAATGTAGTAAGAATGAAGGGTTACACTATGTGCGGGTTTTTCACACTCGTATGCATCATCCATTTGGTCTGCTGCAGCTCCCATTGTGAAGGAGCCACCTTGCACCCATATCATCTTAATAGGAATGCCCTTTACATTAATGATTAAATTTTCATGTTGTGCACTCGCACTAATACAAGTCAGCAGAAATAGACAAAATGTTAAATATTTCATTGTTCTATGATTATGTTGGTTATAGAAAGTTTGAGTATATTATTGACCCTCTAACATGAAGAACTCTTTATATTCATCCAAAACGCCGGGGACTTGTAGGACAGATACTCGTCTTCCATTCATTTCAGTAGTCATAGAGGCTCCTTTGCTCCTTAGCAGTTGTATGATGTCCATCATGTTTTTATTTGTCAATGCAATAGTCATCGGGGTAGTGTTGGTGTAATTCTCAAGATAGCCCATTCCTATGGTTGATTGTATATATCTGTGACGAGCACCATTATCTGCCTCAGCACCAACACTAGCACCATGTTCAAGCATTAAGTTTAATATATCTACAAACTCCTTTCCACCATTAGCATCTTCTTTCCTGCATCCGGCTATTCTGGAGATTATGGCATTAATTGGAAAGTAGCTTTGTGGCAACATTTTATCTCCTTGCTTTTTATATTGATGATACCCGAAGTTCATCACGTCTGCTATTGTGTAATCAACATGTTTTAAGAAAGAAAATTGTTTTTCGCCAGACAAGTAGGCTTGTGTGTATTTTACGTTTTGTTCACTGGGTATTGTGTAACGTATAAAAAAATAAAAATCCAAGGCGCAACCATTAATTGTAGGATATTTATGATATTTATTTGCCAGATGACGAAGGTTTGCCCATTTGTCATGATAGAGCGCAACATCTGCAGGTGTGTTTTTATAATCAATGTCGCCATTCCAATTCTGTCTTTCGCTTTCTGCTCCCCAGTAACCACGTCCACCGTTTTCTTCGCAATAACCGCATAGGTCAAGGCTCGCGTTCCTCTGAATAAGGAAATCAATCATTGTTGTGTCACTTTTTGCGCATGCATAATGCAGTAGTTGAGAATAGCGAATGATTTTTGGATTATCTCTATACATAGCATCCATTATCTCATACTGCTTTTTATCAATCATGTCGTACGTGACAAAAGCACTTGCTCCAGCCTTTAGTAGTTTCTCTACCTTATTCACATCATTTTCTTGAACGGCTTTTTCCAAGAAACGTGTGGCATCTTTATTGTCAGGCCAAAAATCCAAACTATACCTCCCTTTGGTTCTTGGGCCTTTCTCACTGATAGGCTCAATTCCTAAAGGAAGGAATCGGGGATAAGTCTTCGTTTTCTCCGGAACATCTGTACGTTGTTCAGTTTTTTTGTTCTTTTTGGAAAATAATCTCGAGAACTGTGCATCTGTGTTAGTTACAAAGCAAGCAAGGATTAAAAACAATAATAACTTTTTCATTTTTTTGTAAATTAAAAGGTTAATAGCTTAATGTTTAACTATCTGATACGTTCGTAAATAGACAACAAAAAAAACGTGGACTCATCACTTCGTCTACGTTTCCCAGGTATCGCCAAACACCTAACACGCTATATTCGAGTAAAAGCCCACGCTTGCGTAGCGTGAGCATCCGAGCCTTTTACCCTTGCGTGTTTCTTAATTTGGCGAATTAGGGAAACAAGAATCTAAAGCGGACGCTTCTTTTCTTATATTTCTTTTGTTAGTAATTCTATATAGGCAATTTGTTTAGGGGTTTATTTATATGGTTGGCTATTCAATCATTTGAAATTCTTTTGCTCCCACTCTTCCCAATCGGTGTCTTTGAGAATGTTTTCTACTTGACTTTTGAGAGGACGGAGATCGTTTTGTATAATATCCCAAAGTATTCTTGCGTCAACCTGATAATATCCGTGAACTATGTGATGTCGCATGTCGGCAATGTCTTGCCATGGAACTTCTGGATGTTCAGCCACAAATGTTCGTGATAATTTATAGGAGGCTTCTCCTATAATCATTGTATAATAGGTTATACCGCCAAAAATGATTTTATCTGCGGTAAGCGTATCGAGAGTCATTGTTTCGACACGCTGTAAGATGGTATCAATAGATTCAATAATATGAATCAGCCTTTCTCTATCTCTAGGCGGTTCTCTCATAAATCAGGATTTTATCTCGATTGGCACTGCTTTGAGCAAAAGGCATAAGGGATCCTTCTGTTACTAAATCTATTTTCTTGCCCAACATTCTCTCCAGATCACCCCACATGCCAAAAAATCTTAAACCGATAGGTTTAGAGTAATCAAGGGCTACCAGGATATCTACATCGCTGTCGGGCTTTTCTTCGCCGCGCGAGTAAGAGCCAAACAACCATGCCTTTAAGACTGGTTGGGTCTTAAAGTATTCAGCTATAGTCTGTGTCATGGCTTGCGTACTCATGGCGAATATTTGTTGTTTGTGCTGCAAAAATATAAACTTTTCTGTTTGTACCCAAATATTAGGAGAAAAAATCACAAAACAAGAACCGCATCTTCCTTCGTGGAGGGAGATGCGGTTCTCTTGGTTGGTCATCAAAAAGAGAGGCTTACTTGCGGAGGCCAAGCTTCTTGACAATCTCACGATAGCGGTTGATGTCCTTGCGCTTCAGGTAGTTCAGAAGTGCGCGGCGCTTACCAACCAGCTTCGTTAAGGCCCTTTCGGTACTATGATCTTTACGGTTGGCCTTCATGTGTTCCGTCAGATGGGAAATACGGTAAGAGAACAATGCCACCTGAGCTTCGGGTGAGCCGGTGTCAGTGTTGGACGCGCCGTAGGTTCCAAAGATCT
Organism: uncultured Bacteroidales bacterium; assembly: GCA_902788275.1. GTDB lineage: Bacteria > Bacteroidota > Bacteroidia > Bacteroidales > Bacteroidaceae > UBA6382. The sequence continues at coordinate 23,805 of CADAJV010000025.1, forward strand.
CTTTCTTCTTTTCAGAATCTAAGTACATAATAGTTAATTGATAATGGTTAGTTTTGCCTACTTTTTGTGTAAGCGGGTGCAAAGGTACAAATAAATTGGGAATTAGAGATTGGAAATTGGAAATTATTTTTAGGTGTGGGTAATTTTTTTGAGTTGCAGACTGACCAGACGCAAAAAACGGTGGACATGATGCCCGTATTATCCACAAACCCTCAGGAGCAGGCTTTTTGGTCCCGTTCCAAATAAATTTTGTTAATTTTTCATGCCTTTTTGTGTGTCTTCTCTCTAATTGACATCATAATTGTAGCGAAATAATAGAATTTTCCCTAACTTTGCAAAACAATATAAGACAGACGGTGAATTATGCTCTTCGATGCAAAATATTATTGATTGTTTGTCGGATTGTTAGTTTGTCAACTATATAATATAAATATGTATATGAATAAATTTTTCAGAAAATTTGCTTTGGTCGCCTTAATGGTTAATGCTCAGTGGCTGATGGTCAACGGACAGACTCAGACTATCCGTCTGGCTTGCTCTGAAGGTAGCGAGTGCGCCGAGCTGACCTTTAGGGTTGTGGGCGAAGGGGCTGTGCATGTTGACTGGGGCAAGGGCTCCGTCGGCGATTATGACAACGGCACGCTGTCCGGCAAGTGTACAGGCGATACGGTTGTCATCACTATGCCTTCGACTGTCACAGGCTTTGACTGCGAGGGCTTGTGTATCTCGTGGCTCGATGTGAGCGGTGCGCCCAATCTGGTGGCCCTGAACTGTGCCGACAATAAGCTGGAGGCACTCAACGTGGACGGTCTGCCTCTGCTTGACGAGCTACGCTGCAGCGACAATATGATTGCGGCTCTCTCCACGGCGGCGAACCCGCGCCTGCGTTACCTTGACTGTGGCAACAACATTATAGAGAGCCTTGACCTTAGCGGCAATCAGCGATTGGAGGTGCTCAACTGCTCCGGCAACAGGATAGGTAAACTCAATGTGGATCACAACGATGCGCTGCTCGGTCTGTGGAGCACCGATGCCAATATCTCAAGGCTCGACCTCAGTCTGTGTCGCGGAATAAGCTCGGTGGTACTGTCGCATGGCAACCTGCAGTCGCTGACCCTAAGCTTCCCGTCAGAGCTGCAGGACCTCTGGGTGGACAATAATCATCTTACCACTCTGGACCTCAAGGGCACCGATGCACTCGTTACCGCCAACCTCAGTGATAATGAGCTGGAGAGCCTCGACCTGCGCAATTACTCTGCCAAGACCAAAATAGATTACATGAACTGTAGCAACAACAGGCTGGCCTTCAGCTATTTCTACCCGGAGGCCAAGGTCACCAATTATGTTTGCGGGGTGCAAAAGCCCGTAAACTGTGTGAGCGATTCCATTATCTATAATGAACTGATAGAGTTCTCCGACGTTATCGTCAATGCTGCCGGCATCAAGTCGGGTGTGATTACCGTATATGATGCCGCCACCGACACAGAGCTTGAGAAGGGCAACAATACCAAGGACTATCAGTACCTTATCGGCCGCGTGCGCTTCTGGCACGAGATAGACAGTGCCTATATGGTCATTACGTCAGCCAAGTATCCCGACCTTGAGATTGTCACTAACAACTTCACAGTCTATGACCCCGAGGCCGTGGGCATTGTGGAGGTTGAGAATGATTCTCAAACCTCAAACCTCAAACCTCAAACCTTCTACGACCTGCAGGGCCGCAAGGTCGCTGTTCCGCAGCGCAACACCATTTACATCCGGAATGGAAAGAAAGTAGTGTACTAAAACAAGCGCGAAAGCAACAGACATCTTGTCAACTTGTTAACTTGTCAACTAATAATAAACTGTATATGAAAAAAGTCCTTTTCTTACTGCTGACCGCCTTGATGCTAAACGGCCAATGGTCAACGGCTAATGCTCAGGGTGCCATAGCCACCAATAACAACCCTGTCATCGTGCCCATCACCTCCGGGCGCAACATTCCCTATGTAGCTTTTACCGGCAACCTCCGCGTGGAGGGCACTACAGACTATGCTGTGACAACCAATGCCGACTGGCTCACCGTGGAAACGACCGCCGACGGCCTGCGCTTCTCTGCCACGGCCAATACTGCCGATCAGCCCCGCACGGCCATAATTACTCTCACCTCCAACGATGGCAAGATAACCCGAACCATAACCATCAATCAGGACTCTAAGCTTTACGCCAACGACCCTGACGGCAAGGCACGCGCAGCCCTGAGCAAGATGAGCCTGGCCGATAAGGTCAACCTCATAGTGGGCGAAAACTCCTTCTATACCAGTGCCATCAACAGTATTGGCCTGCCGCGCCTCTTTATGGCCGACGGCCCGCAGGGCGTGCGTACCTCCGACGGTGCCAATGCCCCGGCCTATCCTACAAACGTGGTGCTGGCAGCCACTTGGAATAAAGATATGGCCTATGAGTATGGCCGTTCGCTGGGACGCGACTGTCGCGCCCGCGGCATACAGTTCATACTCGGCCCTGGCGTCAACATCTGCCGTTCGCCACGCAATGGCCGCAACTTTGAGTATATGGGCGAAGACCCGTGGCTTGCTTCCGAGATGGCAGTCAACTATATCAAGGGAGCCCAGAGCAACCCAGGTGTGGTCTGCATGATGAAGCACTACGCCGCCAACTTCATGGAGTATGGTCGCCTCAGCGTCAGCTCCGAGGTTGATGAGCGCACACTCAATGAGATATATTTCCCAGCCTTCCGTCGCGCCGTGCAGGATGCCAAGGTAGGCTCCGTCATGTCGGGCTATAATCTGGTCAATGGCATCTACTGCTGCGAGAACGGCTATCTGATGCAGGATGTGCTGCGTGGCCAGTGGCAGTATCCCTTTATGACCGTCAGCGACTGGGGTGCACCCTACTATGCCCTCGGCCAACCCGACATGGTGCTCCACATGCTTGACCATGGCGTAGATATGGAGGCAGCCACTCCCGGCTATTACCAGATTAAGTACGCCGATGTGCAGCAGTACATAGCCGATGGCAAACTCAGCGAGGAAAAGATAGACCAGAAAGTCCTTGATATCCTGCGCACCATATACTATTTCCATCTCGACCAATACACATTTGCCGACAAATCCATATCCCTTGACAGCGAGGAGAGTGCACAGGTAGCCTATCAGACAGCCGCCGAGGGCATCGTGCTGCTTAAGAACGACGGACTGCTGCCCCTTGACCCGAGCACAGTAAAGAAAGTAGGTGTGATAGGTCCCAATGCCGACACCTACGTCTCAGGTGATGGCAGCGGTCGCGTGTCGCCCAACCACAGAGTAACCACCCTGGTGGGCATGGAGAATGCCGGTAAGGCAGCAGGAGTCGACGTGCAGATGATAGACTTCAGTGACGCAGAGCCCATAGCCAATAAGAATGGCAGAGTCTTCTACTATACCGACGAAGAGTGCACCACCCCCGGCTGGACCGCACAGTATTTTAACAACAAGACAGCCAGCGGCACCCCCGTCACCACGCGCGTAGAACAGGAGATAAGCAATCCTTGGGAAAAGCAGGCCGTCAGCGGCATCGGCTCCACCAATTTCTCCGTAGTATGGACAGCCTACTTCAAGCCGGACTATACCGGCAAATACACCTTTGCCTTCACCGCCGACGACGGCATGGACCTCGCTATAAACGGTACCAAGATAATCAACGACTGGGCCGACAATGCCGAGCATACCAAGACCTTCACACTCACACTGGAGACAGGTAGGGTCTATAAGCTCGTGGCACGTTTCTACCAGGCAGGCGGCGGAGCCGTAGCCAAGCTCGCCGTTACCAGCGACAATCCCGACTACAAGACCCAACAGCAAGCCCTCCTTGCCAGCCTTGACGCCATCGTAGTCTGCACCGGTTTCGACCAGACCCTGGAGGGCGAGAACAAAGACCGCACATTCGCCCTGCCCGCCAACAAGCAGCAAATCATCACCACAGCCATCAACACAGGGCGCCCCGTAGTCGTGGTGCTCAATAGCGGCGGTGCAGTCAACATGAACGCATGGCTCGACAAAGTGCAAGGCCTGCTCTGGGTAGGCTATCCCGGACAGGAAGGTGGCACAGCCATTGCCGACATACTCTTTGGCAACGTCAATCCTTCCGGCAAGCTGCCCCAGACCTTTGAGCGCCAGGAGACCGACAACCCCACATATAATTATTATAGGGCCACCAACAGAAAGGTAGAGTTCAAGGAAGGAATCTACGTAGGCTACCGCGGTTTCCAGAAGAACAAGAAGACCCCGCTCTTCCCCTTCGGCTTCGGCCTCAGCTACACCACCTTCCAGCTCACCGACCTGCAGGCCACCCCAGCCGAGGCCACAGTCACCGTTACCAATACCGGTCAGCGTGCAGGCAGCGAGGTAGTGCAGATATACGTCAGCCCCACCGACGGCAACGCCACCATCGACCGTCCGGCACGCGAGTTACGCGGTTTTACCAAGGTGGCCCTACAGCCAGGCGAGAGCAAGACAGTCACCATACCCCTTGACCACCATGCCTACAGCTACTTCGACGTAACCACCCACACATTCCGCCAGCTGCCAGGCACCTACCAGATACTCGCTGGCAACAGTTCCGAGAACCTTCCGCTACAGGCAGAGGTTAATGTGGAATAATACTAAAAGTTTGAAAATTTAGGAGTTAAAAGAAGATATAAGGAGATATAAGGAGATATAAGGAGATAGAGGACAATAGTCATGAGTAATGGCTTAACTTCTTAACTTCTTAACTACTTAACTACTAAAATGTTTATTCCATGAAACGATTACTATTTGTCCTGCTGACCGCTTTGATGATTAACGGCCAAGGATTATTGGCCAAGACGGTGAAGGTGACCATTGACGGAACGGTGCCGCCGTCGCAGACAAAGTTGTATCTCATCATCAACGAGGATACTGCCAATGCTCAGTTACTGCCCATCAAGGATGGCAAGTTTTCAGTAACGGTCAAGGTGGACCGCGATGCGTTTATCCGCCTCCATGATTCGAAGAAATGGCCTGAGTACAGTGCCTTTGTGCTGATTCCCGACAGTAAGCACATTACCGTCGATTGGAATAGCGGCGCTATTAGCGGCTCACCAATGTCGCAAATGCTGAAGGCCGCTTGCAAGGAAATCAGGGATTCCAGCCCCGAGGGTTTCCATATTGACGTGTTCAGCGAAGACCCCGAGGCATGGCGTCAGGCGCGGGAGCAAGGCAATGCCGTTCGTAACAAACTGTTGGAGCAGCAGAAGTTCGTTGTCAGAAGAGTGTTGTGTGACAAAGAAAACAGTATCCTCTCAGTTTGGCTTGCCTATTGCTTTCCGCAGCTGTTCAAAGGAGAGTTTGAGGGCTATATCGATTATGCGCAGCCCAAATGGATTAACCATCCGCTGATGCAGAAAAAGCGATAAAAACGGAGATTGATAACAGTGAAAGGAAATTCCGCCCTGTGGAAATCAAAGGCGAAGCCTTCGCGAAGATTTCGTCGGTGGTCGCGCCGTCTTGAAAGAGGCTGGGCCTCTTTAGGCGCGGGCCGACATTAAGA
>CADAJV010000026.1 GCA_902788275.1 uncultured Bacteroidales bacterium
TAAAAGCCTTGAAAATGACAGCTCGAGGCTCTTAGATTTTTTTTCCACGGAGTTAGTTTATTTTTCCACGGAGTTAAAACTTTTTTCAAGGGGATTAGAATAAAGATTGAGGGAAAATCCCACAGCAAAAAGTGTTAGAATTTTCCCTCTTTTGTGGTGTGTGTGGTTCGTGGAAAAGTATTACGAGTATTACGCGGAGAAACGTAATACTATCTTGTTTTTCTCCTTATGCCCTGCTGTCGAGTATTTGTCTGACGATGTCTTCCTGTGACAGGGTTCCGTCAATCCAGTGGATGGTGATGCCGCGGCGCTCCATTCCTCTGAACCATGTCATTTGGCGCTTGGCAAACTGGTGGATGGCTATCTCAAGGTCGTGGACCATCTGGTCGTAGCTGAGGCTTCCGATGAGGTGGAGGGTGAGAAACTTGTATTCCAATCCGTAGTAGATAAGGTCATCAGGAGATATACCGTTGTCTAAAAGGCGCTGCACTTCGTCGAGCATTCCCTGTTGCAACCTCTTGTGCAGGCGCTCGGTGATGCGCCGGCGACGCAACTCACGTGGTATGGAGATGCCGAACGTCATGTTGGGCAGGGTGGGGAAGGAGCGCTGCTCTGCGGGGATGGTCTTATAGAAGGTTTCTATCTCTATGGCGCGTATGGCCCGTTGAGGTGTGTCGACATCGGTGGTATTGTGAAGGGTCTTGAAGGAAGAAAGGATTGCGGTAAGCTCTTCAAGGCTCTTGCCCTCAAGCGAGTCGCGCAGTGGCTGGTTGGCAGGCACGTCGAATAGTCGGTAGCTGCGCAGCACGGACTCGAGGTAGAGACCGCTGCCTCCACAGAGGATGACCTGCCTGCCCCTACCTATTATATTATTATAGGCTTTGAGGAAGTCCTGTTGATACTGATAGAGGTTGTAGCGGGTGCCTGCCTCCACTATGTCGATAAGGTGGTAGGGGATGTTGCGGTAGTCCTGCAGGTCCTTGCCAGTGCCGATGTCCATGCCACGGTACACCTGACGGCTGTCGGCACTGATTATCTCTGCGTCGATGCGTTCTGCCAAAGCTACGGCAAGACTCGTCTTGCCACAGGCGGTAGGGCCAAGGATAGTGAGCATAGGGAGGTAAAAATTTGTATTTATCATACGCCCTCCCCCCTTCGGGGTACTCCCTCTATCTTAGAGGGAGAGTTGGTTCCTTGCTTTCCTTGCGCTTGCATGCTGTCCAACGGCATGTCAGGCTCCCCCTCTAAGATAGAGGGGGTGGCCCATAGGGCCGGGGGCGTATGAGTGTAACGATGTCTGCCGGGGGCGTATGAAATAATGGTTATTGATTAGTGCCAACATATAGGTCATTACCAAGGCAATAATTTAAAAATTTGAGATTTGAAATTTGAAATTTAACGCAGTCCGGTTACGAGCCGGGCTTGGCATCAATCTCAAATATCAAATCTCAAATATCAAATGGAAGTATTATTGCTTACTTCAGCTCAGCGAGGTACTTGATGGTGCGTACCATCTGAGAAGTGTAGGAGTTCTCATTGTCGTACCAAGCAACAACCTGTACGAGGGAGTTGCCGTCGCCAATCTTGCTTACCATGGTCTGGTTAGCGTCGAAGAGAGAACCGAACTTCATGCCGATGATGTCGCTGGAAACGAGCTTCTCCTCGGTGTAGCCGAAGGACTCGTTGGCAGCTGCCTTCATAGCTGCGTTGATATCCTCTACGGTTACCTCACCCTTAACAACAGCGTGCAGGATGGTAGTGGAACCTGTGGGAGTCGGAACGCGCTGTGCAGCACCGATGAGTTTGCCGTTGAGCTCGGGGATTACGAGACCGATAGCCTTGGCAGCACCAGTGGAGTTGGGCACGATGTTCTGGGCACCGGCACGGGCACGCTGAACGTCACCCTTGCGCTGAGGACCGTCGAGAATCATCTGGTCGCCGGTGTAGGCGTGAACGGTGGTCATGATACCGCTCTGGATGGCAGCGAAATCATTGAGGGCCTTAGTCATGGGAGCCAAGCAGTTGGTGGTGCAGCTGGCTGCGGAGATGATGGTGTCGGCGGGGGTGAGGGTTTTGTGGTTAACGTTGTAGACGATGGTGGGGAGGTCGTTTCCTGCGGGAGCAGAGATAACCACCTTCTTGGCACCAGCCTGGATGTGGGCGCTGGCCTTCTCCTTGGAGGTGTAGAAACCGGTGCACTCCAGCACTACGTCAACACCCAGCTCGCCCCAGGGCAGCTCGGCTGCATTGGGCTTTGCATATATGGTAATCTCCTTACCGTCAACGATGATGGAGTTCTCGGTAGCCTCTACGGTGTGCTTGTTCTCGCCAAACTTACCGGCGAAACCACCCTGAGCAGTGTCGTACTTGAGGAGGTGAGCAAGCATCTTGGGGCTTGTGAGGTCGTTGATTGCTACTACTTCGTAACCTTCTGCCTCAAACATCTGGCGGAAGGCAAGACGGCCGATGCGGCCGAAACCATTAATACCAACTTTTGTTGCCATAATTTCTTTTGTGTTTAGTTTGTTAGTGTATTAGAATGTTAGTTTATGAATTCTCGGTATGAGTGGTGCTGTTGGTCTCTTGTTGTGGGCTCAGAATACGTTTTCTCGCCTTTTTATTGGTCCAAACAGCCACTTTTTGCTAAAGTTTTCTCAAAAGCGGTGCAAAATTACGAAATTATTTTTATTTTTGCAGTGCATAGTGTAACTAAATTATTCTGAATTATGGGATTTATCAAAGAATTCAAGGAATTTGCCATGAAGGGCAACGTGATGGACATGGCTGTCGGTGTTATCATCGGTGGCGCGTTTGGTAAGATTATCACCAGTTTGGTGGACGATGTGCTGATGCCTCTTATCGGTACCGTTACCGGCGGTGTAGACTTTACTAAGCTGACCGCTCAGGTTGGTGACGCCAGTGTTAACTACGGCACGTTCATCCAGAACATCATTGACTTCCTCATCGTTGCCTTCTGTATCTTCCTGATGATTAAGGCCATGAACAAGCTTAACAAGAAGAAGGAAGAGGCTCCTGCTCCTGCACCCGAGCCCAGTAATGAGGAGAAACTGCTCGGCGAGATTCGTGACCTTCTGGCAAAGAAGTAATACCAAACCAATTATTACAAATGATTGTCAGTAGAAACATGCTGGCGGCAGTCCTAACGGCTGTCGCCAGCATCGGTGTGTCTGCCCAAGGGGTGGACACCGTGAGAGTGGCAGGTCCGTTTGCGGTGCAGAAGCCGCTGATGATTGACACCGTGGATGCCAGGCAGCAGAAGTTTGCCGACACCTATATGCTGGATGCGCCCATTGCGCCTGCTGTAGCCAAGCAGGGTAAGACGATGGCTGTGAGCGAGCTCAATGCCGACTCCACACTGAGGGGCAAACTGCTGATGGCTGCCTTCACCATGCAGCTCGACCGCTATGCCAAGACGGAGGTCAAGGCTGATGGCCCCAAGCAGAAGAAAGTATTTATCAACGGTAAGGAGACCAGCGGCAAGCAGGGCTTGCAGCGAGGCTGCTATGACGTAGTGGTAAAGTATGTGGCAGACACCAGCGCTCTCTCCCTCAAGGTGGAGGCCGACAGCGCCGTAGCAATTCTCACTCCTAACTCATCACTCCTAACTCCTCACTCCACTAAGCGTCCTTTCTCCCTTGACGACGTGATGGAGATGAAGCACTACACCGGTCTCAGTGTGTCGCCCTCAGGCAAGTATGCCACCATCAGTACCTATTGGTATGACCATGACGGCAAGGGTCAGCGCCGCAACGAACTGCTCAACCTGGTTGACGGCAGCAAGCGTATGGCTCCTATGAGTGGGCTGCGCTGGATGCCCAAGACCGACCGCCTGCTGGGTGTGCGCACCATAAGCGGCAAGAAGGAGCTGGTAAGCTATGACCCTGTCGACTTCAGCGAGGAGGTGCTCTGCAATGACTTGCCTATCGACAATTTCACTATGTCGCCTACCGAGGACTTCCTCATCCTTACCAAGAGTGAGAACGGCCCGGAGAAAGAGAAGGGAGTCTATGAGGTGCTTACCCCCGAAGACCGCCAGCCGGGCTGGCGCAACCGCCGCAGCCTGCACAAGCTGGACCTCAAGACGGGCATGGTGCAGCCGCTCACCTTCGGCAACAAGAGCCTTTGGCTTAACGACATCGCTCAAGACGGCAGCTACATCATCTTCTCTGTACACGAGGACGTGATGGGCAAGCGCCCCACCGAGGTAACCTCAGCCTACAGGCTCTGGCTCGAGACTCTCAAGTGCGACACCCTCTTTGAGAATGACGGCTACGCTAATGTGGCTGCCCTGGTGGCAGGCACCGACAAGCTGCTGGTCACCGGTGGTCCTGACGCCTTCAACCGCATAGGCTGCACACTGCCTGCCGACCTTATCCCCAATGCTTACGATGTGCAGCTCTTTGTGCTTGACATGGCTACCAGAGAGGTTACGCCCATAACCCGTGATTTCAATCCTGCCGTAGGTAAGGTAATGGCTCTGCCTGACAGCCCCGTGGCTTATTTCACTGCCGAGAATGCCGACTCTGTGAGCCTCTATCGCCTTGAGGTGGGCAAGAACACCATAAGCCGTATTGAGCAGCCCATGGAACTGGTGCAGGACTTCGACCTTTCCAACGACGGTTCTACCTTATTATATTATGGCAGCTCAGCATGCGTGGCAGAAGAACTGTACAAGATAATGTTCAGGAATGAAAAGAATAAGGCGAAGGGTGTGCGTCCTCAGCTGTGCAAACTTGGTGAGGCTGACCCCGACCTCATGGAGCAGGTTGCCATAGGCACTTGCCATGACATACGCTTCCAGAGCAAACGAGGCTATGAGCTTACCGGTTTCTACTATCTGCCCGCGGACTTCGACCCCGCCAAGAAATATCCTGTAATAGTCCACTACTACGGAGGCTGCAACCCCACCTCCAAGCGCTTTGGCGGTGGCAGCCACTATCCTGCCCACTACTGGAATGCACTGGGTTATGTGGTGCTGAACTGCAATCCCTCCGGTGCCAGCGGTTTCAGTCAGGAGTGGGGCTCACGCCATGTCAACACAATGGGTGAGGGAGTGGCAGAGGACATCATCGAGACTACACAGTATCTCATTGACCACAACTCATGGGTAGATGCCAAAGCCATCGGGTGCGTAAGTGCCAGCTACGGCGGTTTTATGACCCAGCTGCTGCTCACCAAGACCGATATGTTTGCCGCAGGCATCAGCCACGCCGGTATCTCCGACCACACCAGCTACTGGGGCGAAGGCTACTGGGGCTATACCTACAGTCAGGTGAGTGCTGCCGACTCTTATCCCTGGACCCGCAAGGACCTCTTCGTAGACCGTTCGCCGCTCTACAATGCAGACAAGATTCACACCCCGCTCTTGTTTACCCATGGCACTGCCGACACCAATGTGCCAGTGGGCGAGAGCATACAGATGTACACAGCCCTCAAGTTGCTCGGTGTGCCCACGGCATTTGTGCTCGTGGAAGGTGAGAACCATGGCATCATGGACTTCCACAAGCGCCAGAAGTGGATCAACACAATGATGGCTTGGTTTGACCGCTACCTCAAGGGCCAGCCTGAGTGGTGGAATGCTATCTATAAGCCAAAAGACTTGTAAAATTTGACATAAGATGAAAATATTACCAGCAATCAGCGCCTTTGTCGTCCTGATGGCCGCAGCGTGCTTCACCGCCTCTTGCAATCCAAAGGCTCAGACAACGACCGAAACATTTGCTACAGACAGTGCAGCAATCGTTAATCCCACACCTGCCGACACCACTGCAGAGAGCAGCCAGCCGGCAATAGAGCAGCAACAGGCTGAGGGCAAGGAGTTCCTTGAGAAATTCTATGCGGGATACGAGAAAGATATTACCGACTATGCCTTCATCAGGAAGCACGTAACCAAGAACGCAGAGCAGTATCTGAAAGATTCCTATGACTACGATTGTGAAACCGACGACTGTCTGGCAGTGTGGGTCTTTGCGTATGAGGCAGGCGGCGACACCGGTCCGTTGAAGAAGCGGGTCATTGAGCCTGTCGATGCAAGTACCTTCAAGGTGCGCAGCGTATATAAATACACGGATCAGGGAGACTATGAATATGTGGTGAAACTCAGTCTTGTGAAGGATGGAGACTCCTACAAGATCGACCAGATAGAGCCCATAGGCGAGAAGTATCCTAAGGAATAAATGATGCGCCGTAATGCCCAAGCAGCAATACATACTATTCATTTGTCTCGGCAATATTTGTCGGTCGCCTATGGCCGAAACCATCTTCGCCAGCATGGTGGAGGAACGTGGGCTGAGTGACAGCTTTGTTATCGACTCAGCCGGTCTCCACGATTACCATGAGGGCGATATGGCAGACCCACGCATGAGGCGTCATGCCTCGATGCACGGCTATTATATCACCCATCGCTCGAGACCTATTGAGATGCAGGACTTCTCGCGCTTTGACTACATCATCGGTATGGACCGACAGAATATCCGTGCCCTTCAGATGATGCAGCCGGCAGGCAGCAAGGCACAGGTGCTGGAGATGGCTTCCTTCCTCCGCCACCACCAGTCCGACAGTGTGCCTGACCCCTACTATGGAGGCGATGCCCAGTTTGAGCACGTCATCAGCCTGCTGGAAGATGCCTGCGCTTCACTGCTTGACTGGCTAACAGAAGCTTGATTATGAGAATGAAATAATAAAGTATTTAACCTTATTGTTCATTAATACAATGAAAATAGCTAAGTTCTTTATCCTGATGCTTGTGCTCTCCTTGATGCACTCCTGCAACGATTCAAATAATATACTCTCAATAGATAATTACGAAAAATCTGTCAATGAGGCATTGCAGGCGCTGAAGGAGGGTGATAGCATGACTGCTTATGATTTTAAATTGCTGTTACAAACAGAGATAGTTGAGGTGTTGGCCAAGCAAGAAGTGCTTGTAAGAGGTGATACAGCAACTCTTAAGAAAGTTTGGAAACTCAAGAACATGTATCTTTTCGCTTTCAAAAACAAATAGTGCTGGAGAACAGGCAACTTATCCTTCTCTTCCGACGTCTGTTTGGGCTATTAAGAAGCCACGTTTAGATAATGCGCATTATTGCCCCCTCATAATGCGCATTATTGTCCCCTCATAATGCGCACATTATTGAATTTAATGATGCGTATGAATTATTCGGTTGGCGCGCACCGATTATTATTGCTGTCCGGGAAAAGTTAGTATCATACTCGAAGTAAACTATGAGACAGCCCGAAGCTAAGCAGACTGTTTTTCTTGACAAATTACTGAATTATTTATTGATTTTGTATGCATGCTTCTGTTTTGTCCTGATTTTTTTGTCTATTAGAAATATAATGTGTAATTTCGCGCACACTTATTATTACTATTAAAGTATACCATGAAAACCTTTATAACGCTATTTTTCTTAGCGCTATCCCTTTTTGTCTGTTCCTCTGCTTCGGCAGCTATAACCAGTGGCAACTATTACGTGAAGAGTCATAATGGTTTGTATCTTACAGAAAATCGCAATAGTCACAATCTTATTTGCACCGACCGCATAGATGGCAGTTACCTACAGGTATGGGCTGTGTCTGTTGGAAGTAACAATAGCATTACTATTCAGAACGCTCTTACCGGGCGGTATGTGGAGGGTTCAACGACCCTTTATCAGCAATGGGCGACAACAACGGCTTCACATAACTTTACTGCAACAGAATCGAGCAGCATTTATACTTTTGCCAATTCCGGTAATTGGGGAATGCATTGTGATAATAGTAATGTTGTTGTTGGCTATTATGTTAGTGACAACAAGTCAAAATGGACTCTTGAGGCCGCGACCGTTGATCCCACTGACCTGCTCAACCAGCAGTTGGCTTTTCAAGAGGCTACAGCAACGCAGCTCACCCAGTTCTTTACTACCACGGCCTGCACTGGTCTTAAAGGCAGTTATGCCTCTATGAATGATGCCAGCCTCCGTTCCGCAATGAGTTCTCTACCCTCTGCCGTTCAGGATATGGCTATAAAGGTGAAGAACAACTCGTGGACTACCTACAGCGATTGGGACAAGACGGAGCGTACTTTCCGCGTGGCTGACTATAAGGCTTACAGCAGCTATTCGCGTTGGACCGGTATCCTTGGTTTGCGCTATAACCTTGCCCGCACTGAGAATCCCACTGGTATCTATGTAGAGGCAGGCGACTACCTGCAGGTCTATGTGGGCGATGTGCCCTCCGGCCAGAGTGTGCAACTGGCTGTGGCAGGCTATGGGGCAGGTGGTTCAGGTGGCTCGGGCATAGTGACCTATTCGCTTCATTCGGGCATGAATGCCTTGCAGATGACCTCTGAGGGCAACTGCTTTGTAATATATCAGGTAGATAATACTACTAATGGTGCAGTACCTTACACCGCTCTTTCCAACTATGCCGATGTGACCGTGCATATCGAGGGTGGTACGGTGCAAGGCTACTTTGACCTCACCAAAGGTGATGACAACGATGACTGGACACAGTTGAAGACTCATCTGATGACTAAGGATATGTTCTGCATGAAGACAAAGACCCTTGTATTTAATTTGCAGACCGACCTCGTTAAGACTGCCGTGGACGGTGCCGGTGGCAGCGGTAGCACAGGTGAGTTGGTGGAGATGCTTGAGTACTGGCAGGGAGTGCAGGATATGGAGGACGACCTCTTTAACCGTGCCAGCCTGGGTGGAGCTAACTATGAATACTGCAACAATGTTCACTCCGTAACCACTATAGGCAACACCGGTGCCGGACTGCTGTATGCTTACACCAACGGCATCTATTTCAGCCCCGAGCAGCACAACCGTCTGTTTAATAACAAGCTTATCCGTGAGGGTAGCGACAACCTCTGGGCCAGTGCCCATGAACTTGGCCACCATCGCCAGGGACAGATAAACATGGTAGGCAACACCGAGATATCCAACAATATCTATTCCAATGTGGCTGTTTACCAGCAGGGTCGCTACACCAGTCGCACTGCCAGTGTGCAGGATGTATATCGCGACTTTCTCAACGGCATTTCGTGGCCTGAGCGCGTAAGGCTGGCTAATAGCAGCGGTACCAGTGGGGCGTACAACCAGCAACTGTTGCACCTCAACTGGTCACTCTACATGTTTTTCCACATCAACGGCAACAAACCGACTTTCTTCCAGGACCTCTATACAGCCTTCCGCAATGACCCGATGACCAATGTGAAAGGGGAAGGCACTCTTACACCTGCTTCTGCAGACTACCTTAAATACTATGTCAAGTGCTGCGAGGTGAGTGGCTACGACCTTACTGACTTCTTTGCTGCCTATGGTTTCTTCATGCTGCCGCCCGAGCAGACGACTGCCATCACTTATAATGACGTCACTTCAACTCGTCGCTACCAGACCATCGGTGACTATGGCACCTATAATCTCTATGTCACACAGGATATGATAGATGCAGCCAAGAAACAGGTTAAAGCTATGAGTGGCTTGAAGCAGTGCAACATTGTCTTTATAGAGGACCGTGTCAGTGCTCCCCTTGCCACCTATGACGGGCATGCCGAGGGTGAGCTGAAACAGCCCAATGATGCCAGCAATGTTACCTTCGGTTCTGTTGGTGAGGCCGGTCAGTACACCGACTTTGATGCCGAGTGCTCGGCCTACAGCTACAATGTCAGCGAGCGTGGCAATGTGACTATGCAGGGCAGCGGTGCAGTAGGCTTTATTGTCTATGACAGCAATGGCAATATTATTGGTTACTACAACACCAACAGCTTCTCCTTGCCCGAAGGTGTCACTGATTATACCATCAAGGCTGCAGCTGGCGACGGCACAACAGTTGCCTCAACTCGTGATGCCAGTATAGAGGTGCAGGAGTTCCCCAAGACTGGGGTGTGGTACACGCTTAGTACTCCGTTGCGCCAAAGCCGCTATGTAACCAGCGCTGGTACTGAGACAGGTCTTGTTAGTACAGAAACTTCAACTCCAACTAACACTATGCAGTGGCAGTTTGTAGAACGTAGTGGTGAATCTGAGACTTTCGATATCATAAATCTTAATGACAAATCCTATATTAACCCATCTTCAGCCTCAAACGGTGCCCAACTGCTTACTTCAAGTAGTAAGCCGTCCGCAGGGTGGAAAGTACAGGCTGTTGGCAACGATGGACTGTACATTATTTATAGTGGAAGCGCACAACTCCACCTGGCCAACTGGGGCAACAGCTATAAAATCCTTAACTGGGGCGGGGGCAGCAATACCAGCGACGACGGCTGCTTATTTGCCATCAACGAGGTGAATGAACTGTCGAGCACAGCTCTCGAAGAGTTGGAGGGACTACAAATCAGTGTGTCTTCCACAGCTGCCGATAACTTGGGGGCAGGGCAGTGGTACGTGATGTTTGACAGAGGAGCCAACCATGGCTACCTCTATGAGAATGTTTCCTCGCATACCCTCTATAATACTAATACTGCTCCTTCGGGCACAGCTGTTGACAATGCTAAGTATCTTGTCCGCTTGGAAGAGGCTCCTGGCGATGACCATTATTACCTGCAAGACGGTTTCGGCAACTATTTCTGGGATATCCAGAACAGTACAGCTGTCGCAACAACAGGCTATGCAGTTTCGCGTATAAAAGTTGCCAAAATTAACAGCACTGACGGTCACTTCTATCTGCAATGTGCCAACAGTAACGTTGTCCTTGATGCAAACGATACCTACTATGGCGATGCTACCGTAGTGGGCTACGGCACCACTGTGACTGCTACTGGCGGCAACAACGACTGGGCCTTCTATCCCGTCACTCTGCAACGGCCTGTTCCTCTCAATGTGGTGGGCGATAAGTCGTATGCTACGTTCTATTATGACACTGATGTCCAGACTGACGGAGCAACCAAGGCATATTATATTGAGTCAGCTACAAGCACAAGTGCTACCCTCACTGAGACAGCCAACGATGGCCGTGACATCCCTGCCCATACGGCTGTGGTACTTATCAATGAGGAGCAGGCAACAAGCACCGTCCTCACTCTTGCCAGCGGTCTTACTCAGGAGATAAGTGAGACCGACAACCTGCTGAAGGGTACGCTCACCAGCATGACCCTCGACCTCAGTAGCAGTTCTCCATATTATTCTATGGGTAGGCTCAACGGCCAGATAGGATTCTATAAGTTTAACAGCAACGGCACTACCTCTATCACCCTCGGTGCCCACAAGGCCTTCCTTGAGGTACCGAGCGCAAGCAACTCCAATGGCTTCATCCTCACCCTTGACGACGTAACCGGCATCAACGAGATAGGAGTGGTCAATGATCAATCGTCAATCGTCAATGGTCAATCAGCTTATAATCTTTGGGGTCGCAAGGTTGCTGCTCCACAAAAGGGCGAGATATACATCGTCAATGGCAAGAAGGTAATAATGAAATAAAACCAATAACATTATATCACTATGAACATCAAGAAACAATTAACAATGCTCTTCCTGCTCCTCGTCGGGGTAGGTACGAGTCTGATGGCACAGACTGCCGTTACTGCAGGCAGTCAGGTGACTGATGCGGCCAGCCTTGTCAGCGGCAAGGCCTACTTGCTCCAGCATCAGGGCAACGGCAACAACACTCCGTGGTTGGAAGATGCCGGCACTTATTACAACTGTCCCAACTCGGCAGGCAACTGTACGCTCGCTTCCGTATGGTACCTTATTGACAATGGCGACAACACATGGAAACTTCAGAATGCCTATACAGGCAAGTACTGGCCTAAGCCCGTTGGCAATGCTAATCTGGTTGGTACCGATGAGGCCAATGCCGGCAACTGGGCACTCAATTTCTCCAGTGGCGTGGCTGCTCCTACTTGCAATGGCTACCGTCTCAATCGCAACACTCCCTATTTGGTAGGCTGGAATTCAGGCAGCGGTTTTGTTACCCAGGTAAAGGTTTATGAAGTAAGTGTTCCACTTTCAACAGCAGCTGCGTTCTCTGAGTTTACCGACAAGGACATCAGCGTAAGCGCTACCGAGGCTGCCACTGTGACTACCGGCACCTGGTATGTTATGAAAAACCGTGGTCGCAACGGCTACCTCTATGAGGATGCTTCTAAGCACACTCTCTACAATCAGGCAGCTGCCCCCGGTGGCTTGGCTGTTGACAATGCCCAATTCCTTGTCCGTCTTGTTAGCGGCACCGATGGCAAGTATTACCTGCAGAACGGTCTTGGTAACTATATGGGTGTAATACCGCAGAACACCACCGTTCCGGTTACCGCTCTGAGAGAAGAGCTGATAACTGTGTCCAAGATTAACGGTACTGACGGTCACTACTATCTGCAAAGTGCCTCCAATAGCGAGGTGCTTGACTGTCAGGATAACGGTTATCCAGTAGTAGGATGGGGTACCACAGTGCCTACCTCTACCGGCGGTAACAACGATTGGGCTTTCTATCCAGTGGAGCTGGTTGAAGCCTGGGTTCCTACTATCTCTGAGGTCTACACTTTCAAATGTACCACTTCCTCTAATCGTGGCGCTCTGGTCTATAACGAAACCATGACAAACGTCGGACTGGTGGCCAGTGCCAACCTTGATGCCACTAATGCCAACCACCAGTGGGTTATCGTTCCGACAGTCACTGAGAAGCAATATTATTTATATAATGTAGGTGCCGGCAAGTTTGCCATTCCTACCGCCATTGCTCAGGGTGGCGGCTATCCTTGGGTGTTTAGCGACAATGCCGTGGCCGTGGTGTTCCTTACCCAGAGCGACGGTACCAAGCGCATCAAGATGGCTGTCAACCCAGTCAGTGGTAACAATCAGGCCGTAATTGGTGTTAACAGCAACAACAGCACTGGACCAGTGTTCAACTATAATGACGCAGGCAGCAACTTTATCCTTACCAAGGTGGACGGTGTTGACCAGAGTGCTGCCGCTACCGCTGCCGTCAACAAGCTGATAGGCAGCCAGACACCTCTGACCTCCTATCCGCAGGCCAGCGGTTGGTATGCCATTCAGATTAAGAGCAAGAACGGTTCGCCCACTTATGCAGGCCGCTTCTTGCAGAGCAGCGAGACTCTCTATAATGGTCTTTATCCTCTGACTTTCACCGGTGCTATTGATGTGAATCCCGCTGTTACCGACCCCACATTCCTTACTTATATCAACCACACCGATTGGGATGTCAACACATGGCAGATGCCCGACGGTCGCTATCTGGTAAAGAACAGCAGCAGTAAGTTCCCGACTCCTTCTGCCACACCGGGCAATGTGATGTGTGGGTTTGACAACGGCAACTATTTCAAGGTTGATGGCAACTGGTTTGCCGATCCCTATAACAGTAATGCCACTTACTTTGTCGGTGAGACGACCACTATGCGTACTGCATATAATGTATATCCTGTTGACCTTGCTACTGCTGGTCTGAAGGCATGGCAAGTGGTTTGCGACGCTGCTCCCGAGTCTGCCCTGATCAGCTGTTCGCGCAGCGATGTGAAGGGCGCAAGCTCTGTATATAAAGGTGGTTTCTTCTTCCTGCCTGCCGGTGTAACTCCGGAGAGTACAGACTTCACCTTGGAGGGTGCCAGTGGTGTCACCGTTGACGCTACAGCCAAGACCATTACCTTTGCCTATGACCCCAACCTGGCCATGGTGGAGGGTAGTATCACCACTGCCCAGGGGTGGCAGACTGCCGGCCGTGGCGGTGAGGTGATGCTGCTCAAGGTTGACGCTGCTCCTTTCAAGGATGCTACCAACGTGAGCCTTAGCGTAAACCTGAAGGACGGCTCCGAGGCCAATATCTCTAAGCTCACCCTTTATGAGGCCAGCACTAATTCGCCCGAGATTTATTCCACCGGCACCGGTGCTCCCACCAAGAATCAGATTGACCAGGTTACAGTCTCTGGCTCTACTGCCACCTTTAATATTGGCAATCTCACCACCGGCAACCACTATTATTGGATTGGTGCCACTGTGAAGGACGATGCTACTCTTGGTGCAGTGATTGACCTTGCCGTGACAGGTATCACCTACACCTGCAACAGCAATGAGACAGTCCTCGACCTTACCAGTGTAGGCGATCCTGCCGACCGTGGTGCTATGGTGTTCAACACTCAGAGCTATGCCTTCCTGCCACGCGACAATGGCAGTCGTGTATATCGCATCCCCGCCATGGTGGTGGCAGATGATGGCAGTATCGTTGTAGCCTGCGACAAGCGTTATGACAGCCATACCGACATAGGCAACGGCCACATTATCGACATCGTCATCCGCCGCTCCACCGACGGTGGCAAGACATGGGGTGAGCCTGTGGTTGTTGCAAAGGGTGAGGGCATTGTCAGTGGCGACGGCACTCGTTGCGGCTATGGCGACCCGTCGCTCATCAAGGGCAACGATGGCAAGATATACTGTCTCTTCGGTGCCGGCAATATTGGTTACTTCTACGGACTCAACCGCATCTGTCTGTCTGTGTCTGAGGACAACGGTGTGACCTGGAGTTCCTCTGCAGCCAATCCGCCTGCTGACCTCGTGTCCACAGGCAAGGTTACCGACCATGCCAACAACTATGGTGGCAGCAACGTGGCTTACGGTCTTTATGACTATTTCGTTACTTCCGGTCGCGGTCTGTGCACCAGTGAGGGCTACCTGATGGGTCTGCTGCCCGCTCAGGCTTACACCACAGCAGCCAAGTCTTCTGATGCCAAGACAGGCAACTCCCATGACTATGTCTTCTATTCTACTGACGGTGGTGCTACCTGGCATATCAGCGAGCAGCCTATCTTCGCAGGTGGTGACGAGGCCAAGGTTATCCAGGCCAACGACGGTTCACTGATTGCCTCCGTACGCCAAGGCGGCAATCGCGGTTTCAGCACCGCTACCTATACAAAGAATGAAGACGGTACCCTTACCTTCACCGTCGGCACTCAGTACAACAATTCGCAGCTCAATGCCGGTGGCTATGCCAACAATCAGGACATCCTCTACTACCAGCGTGAGACCGACGAGGGTAAGACCGATATCATCTTCCACTCCATGACTGTAGGCCAGCACGCCAACTTCAAGCTGTACTACAGCACTGACAAGGGCACTAACTGGACTGAGTTCCTTACCGTGCAGACCAAGGGTACACGCTACGTGACCATGGAACGCTCGGCAAACGGCAGCCTCTACCTCTTCTTCGAGGACCAGTCGCTCAACTCAGCTGGTGGCTATACAGACTACAACCACTACCCGCTCAACTTCGTGGAGATCACTCACGACCAGCTCGCAGAGCTTATTCCCGAGCTTGACGAATACCAGTTGCCCGATTATCTTGGCGAGGCTACCGTTAATATTACTAACGGATTTACCGGTGAGACCAGCTTAGGCTCGTGGAGCGGCAACACTTGGACCTCAAATGCCGGCAGCGGCGTAGCAGGTTTGACTATGACCCTGAGCAACGGAACTCATGACAAGTTCTCTAACTTCAATGGTCGCTACAACCTGGCCTACCATCCTGCCACTGCCAACACTGAGGCTACCATCACCCTGACTGCTCCTGAGGGCTATACTATTACCGGCTACTCTATGGAGAGCGGTGTTTATCAGGCAAGCACCTATACATTGACTACTGCCGATGGACAGACTATCACTCCTGCTAATCTCGGTGGAACCTATACTCCTATCAGAGTGACCGGATTAAACACGACATCGACTGTCATTGGTGTAACCACTACCAATGCAGGTAAGTGGCTCAGTCTGGCCAACATCAGTGTAACGTTAGCTTCCAAGCTTGCGCTCAACGTATGCGGAGATGCCAGCTATGCTACCCTCTACCTGCCTGTTGACGCACAGACCGACGGCAATACCAAGGCCTACTACATCACTACCGCCAACAATGGCTTTGCACAGCTCATTGAGACACCCAATGAGGGTACCGACATCCCGGCCTTCACTGCCGTGGTGCTCATCAATGATCAGGCCGAGGCTGCCACTTCGATTGTCAGAACCAGCGGACTGACCTCTGTAGTCAGCCAGGATGACAACCTCTTGAAGGGTACGCTCTTCGCTAAGACCCTTGACCTTAGCGACGCTTCGCCTTACTACACCCTGGGCAAGCAAAGCGATAAGGTCGGATTCTACAAGATGGACGATGCCAGCTTCACCCTCAGTGCCAACAAGGCATACCTCGAGGT
Source organism: uncultured Bacteroidales bacterium (assembly GCA_902788275.1). Taxonomy (GTDB): domain Bacteria; phylum Bacteroidota; class Bacteroidia; order Bacteroidales; family Bacteroidaceae; genus UBA6382. The sequence goes on from CADAJV010000026.1 coordinate 16,151, forward strand.
GGTTGGTGGCACAGGCTCAAAGGGCTTCATATTTACATTCGATGACATTACTGGCATTCAGGAGTTTGAAAGTCCGAGCGTTCGAAAGTCCGAAACTTACTACACCATCGATGGTCGCAAGATGAAGGGCCAGCCCACAGCTCCCGGCATTTATGTCACCGGTAAGGGTAAGAAGGTAATCGTAAGATAGTCTGCTGTCAGTAGACATTCATAAAGCGGGCGGGTGCTACTAAGTTTTGCACCCGCCCGCTACGTTTATGCACTCCTTACGTAACTCAGTGCCCCCTCCCATGCAAGCGGCACTCCCTCCCTGATAAGGGAGGGCAAAGTTGCTCTTGTTTGATGAAACGCAAACTCTCTTCCCATAATACAATATAAGCCGCTGATGCAATCGTTATGCGTCAGCGGCTTATGCTTGAGGGGTAGGTAGGACTATGCTTCGAGGCCGTGGATGGTGATGCCTTCCTGACCATGGGCAATCTTGGCAATCATGCCCTGCAGAGCCTTGCCGGGACCGCACTCGGTGAAGTCGGTAGCACCATCCTGCAGCATGGCCTGCACCTCATAGGTCCATTTCACCGGAGCGGTGAGCTGGGCGATGAGGTTCTGTTTGATTTCGGCTGCATCGGTGTGAGCTTTAGCGTCAACATTCTGATAGACTGGACATTTGGGAGTTTGGAACTCAGTAGCCTCGATGGCAGCCTGAAGCTCGTCCTTGGCGGGCTGCATGAGAGGAGAGTGAAATGCTCCGCCCACGGGCAGAGGCAGTGCACGCTTGGCACCGGCGGCCTTGAGGGCCTCGCAGGCAGCCATGACGGCCTCATTGTTGCCGGAGATGACGAGCTGACCGGGATTGTTGTAGTTGGCAGGTACCACGATGTTGCCAGGCTTGCTAATCTCAGCGCAAACCTTCTCCACGGTAGCATCATCGAGACCGATGATGGCTGCCATGGTGGAGGGAGCAGCCTCGCAAGCCTTCTGCATGGCCTGAGCACGCTGGCTCACCAACTTGAGACCATCCTCAAAGCTGAGTGCACCGGCTGCCACCAGGGCAGAGAATTCACCCAGAGAGTGTCCGCCTACCATGTCAAACTGAGCCTTATCGCCGGCGCATATAGCGCTGATTACTGAGTGGAGGAATACTGCGGGTTGGGTAACCTTAGTTTGCTTCAACTCATCGGCTGTGCCTTCAAACATAATCTTGGTAATCTCGAAGCCGAGGATTTTATTTGCCTTGTCAAAAAGCTCCTTGGCCTTAGGATTGCTGTCGTAGAGGTCTTTGCCCATTCCGGAGAATTGGGCTCCCTGACCTGGGAATACGAATGCTTTCATGATTTGGTAACAGTTATTAGTTATTGTTTATTGGTTAATGATTCCAACTATTTCGTTTATGTCCCTGACGGAGTGAGCATCGAGCCAGCTGTTGATGCCATCAACTATCTTGCCACTGACAGCGGGGTCTATAAAGTTGGCTGTGCCAACCTCTACGGCTGTGGCGCCTGCCATCATAAACTCTATGGCATCCTCTGCTGTCATTATGCCGCCGAGACCTATCACAGGTATTTTTACGGCCTTGGCCACCTGATGGACCATCCTTACGGCCACGGGCTTTATGGCAGGGCCTGAAAGGCCGCCGGTGCCTATGCTTAGGCGAGGGCAACGTTTCTCTATGTCGATGGACATGCCCATCAGGGTGTTGATAAGTGAGACGCAGTCAGCTCCTTCTGCTTCCACAGCACGGGCAATGTCGGCAATGTTGGTCACGTTAGGCGACAGTTTTACTATCAAGGTCTTGTGGTAGGCGCGGCGTACCGCTTTGACGACTGATGCCGCCCCCTCACAGGTTACGCCGAATGCCATGCCTCCGTCCTTGACATTGGGGCACGAGATGTTGAGCTCGATGGCGGGAATCTTGTCAAGGCTGTCAATCACGGCTGCGCATTCGGCATAGTTCTCGGGGCTGGAGCCACTGACGTTGACAATCACGTTGGTATTCATTCCGCAGAGCTGTGGATAGATGTGCTCAGCAAAGTAATGAGCACCTTTGTTTTGCAGGCCAACGCAGTTGAGCATGCCGCTGGCCGTCTCGGCCATGCGGGGGTAGTCGTTGCCTTCGCGCGGCAGCAGGGTAGTGCCTTTTACGATGATTCCACCCAGTTTGCTCATAGGCACGAAGTCCTCAAACTCCAATCCATAGCCAAAGGTTCCGGAGGCTGTCATCACGGGATTGCGCAAGCTGAGGCCTGCTATGTTAATGCTCAGATTTGCCATGTCAGCTGATTTATGTTAAACACGGGGCCCTCTGTGCAGACGCACACATTGCCCTTGATAGTCTTTTCTACGCAGCACAGACAAGCGCCGAGGCCGCAGGCCATCATGTTCTCAAGGCTTACTTCGCAGTCGGTATCAGAGCTTTTGGCGTAGCGTGCTACGGCCATCATCATTGGCTTGGGACCGCACACCATTATCTTGTCGAATTTCTCTTGCTGCAAGGCGCTGTGCTGGGTAACGAAGCCGCGTTCGCCGAGCGAGCCGTCTTCCGTTGTGATAAGCACGCGGCCGATTTGTGCAAACAATTCTTTCTCCAGAACCCCGCTGGCGGTGCGAGCGCCAAGCAGGAAGACGGGTTCTGCGCCTTGGTCTTTCAGCTTCTTTCCGGCATAGAGTAAGGGGGCAATGCCTACACCGCCGCCGACAAGCAGTATCTTACCCTTGGCCTTGTCTGTGCTGAAGCCGTTGCCCAGCGGCAGCACAAGGTTGAGCCTGTCGCCTTCGCGCAGTGCGCCTAAAGCCTTAGTGCCATCGCCAATCATCTGCACCATCAGCCAAAGTTGGTCATCCTCTACATTATTTATAGATATGGGCAGACGCAGGAATGTATTGTCTTTGGCAGGAGACATCACCTGTACAAACTGACCAGGGCTCATTGTGGGCATCTGGCCATCGATGGGTTTCAGTCGCAGCAGCACATTGCGCTCGTCCAAGCGATTATTGCTCACTACGGAGAAGTCCTTGATTTGTTTCATTTTCAGAAGTGTGCGCTACTTTACAATTCTCTAACTCTTTAATGCAAGAGTAGGCTTCCTTTCCCAGTGAGAAAAGAAGCCTATATCGGTTTAGAATTCAGCAGTCTTGGGTGTTCGGGGGAAGGGTATTACGTCGCGGATATTCTGCATACCGGTAACAAAGAGCATAAGTCGCTCAAAGCCCAGGCCGAATCCGCCGTGGGGGCATGTACCGAAGCGGCGGGTGTCGAGATACCACCACATATCCTTCATCGGAATGTTGCGCTCCTTGATTTCGCCCATCAGCTTGTCGTAGTTCTCCTCGCGTACGGAGCCACCGATTATTTCGCCAATCTGTGGGAATAGTACATCGGTGCCCTGTACGGTCTGCTCCTGTTTCTGGCCGTTGAGTTCGGGCAGTTCCTCGTCAATCTTCATGTAGAAGGCTTTAATTTTCTTGGGATAGTGAGTCATGATGACCGGCTTCTTGAAGTGCTCCTCCACGAGGTAGCGCTCATGCTCGGATGCCAGGTCATCGCCCCAATTGCAGGGGAACTCAAACTTGCGGCCGCCCTTGATGGCCTCCTGCAGGATGCGGATGCCTTCGGTGTAGTCGAGGCGCACAAAGTCGGTGTTGATGACGCTCTGCAGACGCTCCAGCAGCCCCTTGTCAATCATTTTGTTGAGAAATTCAAGGTCGTCCTTGCAGTTGTCAAGGGCCCAGCGAACGCAGTATTTGATGAAGTCTTCCTCCAGGTCCATGAGGTCGTCAAGGTCGATGAAGGCCACCTCGGGCTCAATCATCCAGAACTCTGCCAAATGGCGAGGCGTATTGCTGTTCTCGGCACGGAAGGTGGGGCCAAAGGTGTAGATGGCGCCCAGGGCAGTGGCCCCCAGCTCGCCTTCCAGCTGACCGCTGACGGTGAGGGAGGTCTGCTTGCCGAAGAAGTCGTCGCTGTAGTCTATCTTGCCCTCGTCATCCTTCTTGAGATTATAGAGATTTTTGGTCGTTACTTGGAACATCTGGCCGGCCCCCTCACAGTCGCTGGCCGTGATGATGGGCGAGTGGAAGTAGTAGTAGCCGTGCTCGTGGAAATAGGTGTGGATGGCCATAGCCATATTATGGCGTATGCGCATCACGGCGCCAAAGGTATTGGTGCGCAGCCTCATGTGGGCATGCTGGCGCATATACTCAAAGCTCTGGCCCTTCTTCTGCATGGGGTAGTCGCTATCGCATGTGCCGAAGAGGGTGATGCTGTCGGCCTGAATCTCTGCAGCCTGTCCTGAGCCGATACTCTCCACCAGTTTGCCGGTGCAGCTGAGGCATGCCCCGGTGGTAATCTGCTTGAGCAGTTCCTCGTCAAATTTCTCAGCGTCAGCCACTATCTGGATATTCTTGATGGTCGAGCCGTCGTTGAGGGCGATAAAGTTAACCGACTTGCTGCCGCGCTTGGTGCGCACCCATCCCATGACGGTAACATCTGAACCATAGTCTGTACGCTGTAGGGCGTCTATAATCTTTGTGCGTTTCATAACTATTCTCTTTTCTCTTTTAACTGTTATCTACTCATAGGCTCCCATGCGGAGGAAGTTAACCTCATCCTCCTCCAGGAATCGCCACTGGCCGCGGCGCAGGTTCTTCTTGGTCAGGCCTGCAAAGTAAACGCGGTCAAGCTTTACCACCTTGTATCCAAGGTTTTCAAAGATGCGTCGCACGATGCGGTTCTTGCCGCTGTGAATCTCTATGCCGATTTGCTTGCGATCAGTCTCGCTGGCATATTCCACGCGGTCGGCCTTAATCTCGCCGTCCTCCAGGGTGATGCCTTCCAGAATCTTCTGCATATCGGCAAAGCTGACCGACTTGTCGCAGAAGACATGATAAATCTTTTTCTTCATAAACTGAGGATGCATCATCTTGGCAGCCATTTCGCCATCGTTGGTAAGCAGCAGCACGCCGGTGGTGTTGCGGTCCAGTCGTCCTACGGGGTATATGCGCTCAGGGCAGGCATCCTTCACGAGGTCCATCACAATCTTGCGTCCCTCAGGGTCATCAGCGGTGGTAACATAGCCTTTGGGCTTGTTCATCAGTATATATACCTTATCTTCAATGCTCACGGGGTTACCTTTGAATGTTACCTCGTCAGTGCGCAGTACTTTGTGGCCCAGCTCGGTGATAACCTCGCCATTGACAGTGACTAGTCCGGCGGCTATGTGAGTGTCTGCCTCACGGCGGGAGCATACGCCGGCATTGGCCAGGAAGCGGTTGAGGCGGATGGGCTCATTGGGATCAACATTTTCTTCCTTGTATCGCAACACCTTCTGGGTGTTATATTTTGCGCTGGGGTCGTAGTCCTCGGTGCGCTTGCGGTAGGGACGATATGGCTTATTAAACCCGCCCTTGAAACCGTTGCGCTGCCATCCGCGGGGCTGGTAGCCGCCTTCCTGTCGCTCGGTGCTGTATGGGTGGTCGCTGCCGTAGGCGGGGCGACTGCCGTAGGGGCGGCCAAATCGCTGACGCGGCTGATAGCCTTGGCCATTATGGCGGGGCTGATAGCCCTGACCAAATCGCTGACGCGGCTGGTAGCCTTCTGTAGGCTGCTCGCTGCCTTCTTGCTGGCTATAGCGCGGGCGGTAGCCATAGTTGCGCTCCTTGTATTGCGGACGATACGGGCGCTCGGCGCGCTGGTAAGACGAACGGTAGCCTCCGCGCTCGCCGTAGCTTCTAGTGAAACGGGGGCGGTAGGGGCGACGGTCGCCAGCCTCCGATGTGCCGTATTCCTGATTGTCGTTAGCTGAGTTCTGCTGGTATTCGGTTTTAGGTTGTGTGCTTTCTGTCTCGTTGAAGTCTTTTTCTTGTTCCATAGTAGTTTTTTTTTCTTACGCCTTCTCGGCGTTGTGTGTTATTTCAGTTCTCTTTAGTCATTAAGTTATTCTCCGTTTTAGATGCCGGTATAGTTGCCGGGGGTTATCTGCATCAGTTCCTGCTTGACGGCGTCGCTCACCTCCAGGCCTTGTATGAAGTTGTGAATGCTCTGTTCGGTGATGGCCTCGTTGGTGCGGGTCAGAGCCTTGAGGGCTTCGTAGGGATGGGGGTATGCCTCGCGGCGCAGTATTGTCTGGATGGCTTCGGCAACCACGGCCCACTGCTCATTGAGGTCGGCATCGATGCTCTCCTGATGGAGCAGCAGTTTGCGCAGGCCCTTGAGGGTGCTGGCTATGGCAATCATCATGTGGCCGAGGGGTACGCCAATGTTACGCAGCACCGTGGAGTCTGTTAGGTCGCGCTGCAGGCGGCTGATGGGCAACTTGGTGCTGAGGTGTATCAGCACTGCGTTGGCAATGCCCAGATTGCCCTCAGAGTTCTCAAAGTCGATGGGATTGACCTTATGGGGCATGGCGCTGGAGCCCACCTCGCCAGCCTTAATCTTCTGCTTAAAGTAGTTCATTGATATATACTGCCAGAAGTCGCGGTCAAGGTCGGTCATTATGGTGTTGATGCGCTTGAGGGCATCAAAAATCTCGCCCAGTCCGTCGTAGTTGCTTATCTGGGTGGTGTATTGCTCGCGCTCCAGGCCGAGGTGCTTGCTCACAAAGTCATTGGCCACCTGCTGCCAGTCGTAAGCGGGGTAGGCCACATGGTGCGCATTGAGGTTGCCGGTGGCGCCGCCAAACTTGGCGGGGTAGGGCATGGCCTTCAGTCTGCCGAGCTGGCGCTCCAACCTGTAGCTGAACACCCTGATCTCCTTGCCCAGGCGGGTGGGGCTGGCGGGCTGGCCGTGGGTCTTGGCCAGCATGGGTATGTCCTTCCACTCTTCGGCGTAGGCATTGAGCTGGTCAATCAGCTCCTGCATGGCGGGGATATAGACCTCGCTGAGGCAGTCCTTGAGCATCAGGGGGAAGGATGTGTTGTTGATGTCCTGCGAAGTGAGGCCGAAGTGTACAAACTCCTTATAATCATCAAGATTGCCAATTTCGTCAAACTTTTGCTTGATGAAGTATTCCACGGCCTTGACGTCGTGGTTGGTAATTTTTTCAATGTCCTTTACGGCCTGTGCGTCGGCCTCGTCAAGGTTTTGGTATATGGCCCTGAGGCGGGGGAAGAGGTCGTGGTTGAAATCCTTCAACTGCGGCAAAGGAAGCTCGCAAAGCATGATGAAATACTCTATCTCAACCCTAACCCTGTACTTGATTAAAGCGTATTCTGAGAAATAATCGGAGAGGCCCTCCGTCTTGCCGTGGTAGCGTCCATCGATAGGCGACACTGCCGTCAGTGCATTAAGCGTCATAATATGTCCTTTCTGAATTAATACGATGGCTTCACGCCATTTTGAGGTGCAAAATTACGTTTTTATTTTCATATCTCGGCGTTTATGGCGCAGAGATTTCGGGTCGGCAGTCTTTTATTTGCTGATGGCCTGCTCCAGGGCGGTGGCGAGCTGGTCGGGGCACGAGGTGCGCTTTGTGCCGCAGGGAATCCCCTTGAGCTTGGCGGCCACGTCGGCGGCCTTCATTCCCTCAACCATCTTGGCTATGCCGAAGGTGTTGCCAGGGCATCCGCCAATAAACTGCACGTTGTGAACGCGCTGCTCGTCGTCAATCTCAAACTCTATAGCCTGCGAGCAGGTGCCCTGAGTCTCAAATGTGTGCTGTTTCATGCTATTATTGTCTTGGTGAATCTTCAAAGGTTAAATCTCAAATTTCATATTCTTCTTTTACTCCCACTCAATGGTTGAGGGTGGCTTGGAGGATATGTCGTAGCATACGCGGTTGACGCCCTTTACCTTATTTATAATGTCGCTGCTCACCTGTGCCAGCAGGTCGTAGGGCAGGTGTGCCCAGTCGGCCGTCATGGCATCGGTGGAGGTCACGGCGCGCAAGGCTACGGGGTGTTCATAGGTCCGCTCGTCGCCCATCACACCTACGCTGCGCACGTCGGAGAGCAGGATGGTGCCTGCCTGCCAGATCTGGTCGTAGAGCCTGACCTCCTTGCCCAGGATGTTGACCTTGTAGTTGCGCAGGGCGCGGATATAGATGTCGTCGGCGTCCTGCAGTATGCGCACTTTCTCGCGGGTGATATCGCCCAGTATGCGCACTGCCAGTCCGGGGCCGGGGAAGGGGTGGCGGGTGATGAGGTGATCGGGCATACCCAGCTGGCGTCCTACGCGGCGTACCTCGTCCTTAAACAGCCACTTGAGCGGCTCGCACAGTCTGAGGTTCATCTCCTTGGGCAGGCCGCCCACATTGTGGTGGCTCTTGATGACCTTGCCCGTGATGTTGAGGCTCTCTATGCGGTCGGGGTAGATGGTGCCCTGCGCCAGCCACTTGGCATCGGTAATTTTGCGCGCCTCGGCATTGAATACCTCTATAAAGTCGCGACCAATGATTTTGCGCTTCTGTTCGGGGTCGGTCACTCCGGCCAGGTCGCCGAGAAACTTGTCGCTGGCGTCCACGCCAATCACGTTGAGGCCGAGGCACTCATAGTCGTGCATCACGTCGCGAAATTCATTCTTGCGCAGCATACCGTGATCCACGAAGATGCAGGTCAGGCGGTCGCCGATGGCCCTGTTGAGCAGCACGGCGCATACCGACGAATCCACACCGCCCGACAGGCCGAGGATTACGCGGTCCCGACCTAGCTGGTCGCGCAGTTCCTGCACGGTGGACTCCACAAAGGAGGCGGAGCTCCAGTCCTGGCGGCTGCCGCAGATGTCAACCACGAAGTTCTTGAGCAGCTGAGTGCCCTGCATTGAGTGGAACACCTCCGGATGAAATTGCACGCCCCAACTAGGCTCGTTGTCAGCCTGATAAGCGGCATAAGTTACATCTTCGGTTGAAGCAATGGCGCGCCACCCCTGCGGCAGCGCGGTAATGGTGTCGCCGTGGCTCATCCACACTTGCGAGTTGGCCGTGAAGCCCTTGAAGAGCCCGTTGCCATGTTCTATGAACGTGAGGTTGGCGCGTCCGTACTCACGGCTGCCGGCGGGCTCCACGTTGCCGCCGTTGGTGTAGCTCATATACTGAGCTCCGTAGCAGATGCCCAGTATAGGCAGTCGGCCGCGGATATGGCTGAGGTCCACCTTGAAAGCCTCGGGGTCGTAAACACTGTAGGGCGAGCCGCTGAGAATCACCCCAATCACCGAGGGGTCGTCGTGAGGGAACTTGTTGTAAGGCAGAATTTCGCAGAACGTGTCCATTTCTCTCACACGCCTGCCGATAAGCTGCGTAGTCTGGCTGCCGAAATCCAGGATGATTATCTTTTGTTGCATGTGGGTGTTCTTTATTTTCCGCTGCGAAGTTACAACTTTTTTTTCAAATGGAAAGGCCTCAAATATCAATGTGTGGAAAAGTTTTGCCGAAGAAATCAAAGATAAGGCGGTAATTCTTTGCCAAGTTATGCAGATTCCAAAAAGTTTCACTAAATTTGCGGCCAAAAAGTCATAACAAACATGGAGAACGAGATATTTGTATTAGAGATGCCTTTGAAAGTCGAGAAGTGGCAAGCAGACATTCTTGACAAGAGATACGAGTATCTACGCCATATATATAATTATGTACAGGGAAAACTTCTTCGCCAAATCCGCTATTTTGAGCAGATGGAGGAGTACAAGGTTTGCAAGACAATAAAAGACAAGCGAGCGTTCTTCAATGGTCATCCTTTTTACATCAAGGGCATAAACGACAGGAATGGAGAACCGCAGCCTATTACTTATAATAAATTAAGTATTTCCAGTTTTGCAGAGAAGCTTGTTAAGCTACAAATCGGCAAAGACAAGACATATGTTGATGTTGGTATCAATACCAAGGTCATCAAAGAAATGGCCTTCAATCTGTGGAATTCATGGGACAAGTATCTTTATAATTATTCTGCAAAGAGGGTAGCTTTTAAGAAAAAAGGCGACTTTAATACTTTCAGATATGGAAAGATGGGGGATGGCTTCATAGGAATGACTGTAAACCTGCAGAAGATGGAAATTTCTGTCAAGACCAATGGTAAGGTGGGTAAGAACGCTACATTTATTACCTTGCCTATTGATTGTGGTAAGGGATTGACAGAATATGAAATTTTTGCATTGAAAGGAGGGGTTGAAAGTATAAATACTGTTACAATAGCCAGAAAGCTAATACGTGGCAGGAAGAAATACTATGTCCAGTTTAATATAGAGGGAGAAAAGCCGCAAAAAGGAAGGCAACTGGGAGTTGGGCGTGTGGGAATAGACATAGGGCCTTCAACTGTTGCCGTATCTTCTCCTCAAACGGTTTCAATAGACAAATTGGCTGACAGATGTGATAATATACAGCACGATTTATGGATTGTCAACCGTAAGATAGACCGAAGCCGTAGGACAAACAATCCGCAGAACTTCAATGAAGACGGAACCGTCAAACGTCTTTCACACAAAAATGGGGAGAGACGTGTATGGTACAAATCTGAACGATACAAGAAACTGCAGGCAGAGCGAGCCGAACTTATGCGCAAGCAGGCTGCCGTACGCAAACAGCAGCATATAGAAAAAGCGAATGAGCTGCTCGCACTTGGTGATACATTTATTGTAGAGAATAATCCTATAAGTGGTTGGACGCGGCGTTCCAAAGAAACAAAGCAAAACAAGGCCGGCAAGATTCAAAGCAAAAAGCGTTATGGCAAATCCGTTGCCAATCACGCCCCCTCAATGTTTGTAACTATACTTGAAAACAAGGTAAACTCTCTTGGTGGCACTTTTGTGAAAGCAGATACCAAGAACGCCGCAAGTCAGTTTGACTTTACGAATGGAGAGTTTGCGAAGCATGAGGTTGGCGAAAGGTCTGTTACGCTGTCGAATGGAGATAAGCACCAGCGCGACATGTTGGCAGCGTTCAATCTGCAACATCTTAATTATGAAAGCGAAAAGACAAAAGCCTATGATATAGAACAAATGAAGTCCGACTATCCGACATTCTGTGCTCAAGAGAGAGAAGAGCTAAATCGATATGTAAACAAAGAAAAGAAAAACGAGCGTACAACAATTGGTGCGTTCAGAAAATAGGACATAAGGTATTGTAAAGCCTTGCGGTCGTTAATCATTCGTCGGAGTGTTGACCGCGAATCATCTGATGGGAAATAGAAACGCAAAAATCACAGTTAGCGGCTTGTCCGTGAAGAGTATAGAGCGAGTTCTAAAAGTACCAAAGGAGTGCCACCTTACTGATAATAACTGTATTATCATTAATGTGCTGTGATTAGTCAGAATATTGGTGGTAAATACAAGTTTGGTCCAGAACTTGATGCAGAAGGGGATGCTGTGATTAGTCAGAATATTGGTGGTAAATACAAGATGCACACTGTCTATCAGCGTCTGCACACGCTGTGATTAGTCAGAATATTGGTGGTAAATACAAGCAATAAGTTTGTGTTGCAAAGTTGAGAAGGGATTGCCCTCCGAAGCTCTGCCATCTCTTTATGAAAGGTTTTTGGTGTTAGCCTTAAGCCTGAGGGGAGGCTGTCCGGGATTGGGCAGGAGGGGATGAAATGTCGTGCGCGATTTTCCTGATGTTGAGCGGGTTGGTACCTAAAGTTGAGCGGGGTGGCAGTCCCGACGCGATTTGGTGGTATCTAAACGCGTCCGGACTACCACTCCGGATGCGCTTTTATACCAGTCCCCGACGCGATTAAAATTAGGCAACAATATAGCAGTTGGCACAGATTGCAGTCTCTGCGAAATAGTCATGCTCTCTCTGTGCCAACATCTGTGTCATTGCCTATAAAAAATAAAATATTTTTTGCATACATTCCTGCATTGTTTCGGTTAAAGAGTTGGTTTCTTCGCAACCACCTTTTCTCGCCATGGCAGACTTGATGCAAGCATCATTCTGCT
>CADAJV010000027.1 GCA_902788275.1 uncultured Bacteroidales bacterium
AGGGGATTAGATTAAACTTAGGCAATGATCACGCAAAAGACTCGGAATAAAAGTCTTATGTCTGTTCTAATCAACGCTGCTATGCAATAAACATACAACCAACGCAGTCAGAATTGGTTGCATTATGAGTAATCTGTGCCAACATCTATATCATCACCTAGATTTTTTGGGCTAACTGTTCCTTGTTGTTGTTATGGCCTGCCCATCTTATATCACAGAGAAAAATATGCGCGAACGGCCTTTTGTCTTGGCTGCTCGCGCATATTGTGTGGTTTCTTGTTGAGAATGAAGCTAGTCTTCTTCTATTTTGGCAATTGAAAGTTCTTCCATGTTATAGGTGTATTTGTAACCGGCATACGTCTTGATTACGACCTTTTCATCTTCTGTTATGTTGATACATATTATCTTTGAAGTTTCTTCTTTAGTTGGCTGTGAAGAAAGCAATTATTAATTAGGCAAGTCTTTCTATGCATTTATTGCTCATTGGCGTGGCTTGATTTGCCTTCTTGCTTTCTGTTGCCACTTTTTCCGCGTCTGCGGTGGCTGTTTCTTTGTCTGCCGTCGGAGTTTGGGCGTCCCTGAGCTTTGGCATTGCCGTTGTTTCTGCCACTCCCGCCTTTGCCTCTGCCGCCATTGCGCCTGCTCCTGCCGCCAGAGGGTTTTCCTCCGCGTCCTTTCTGTGGCGGTCGGCGGTTGGGGTTATACTGTGGCACTTCGTTGAGACCTTCGGGCAGTGGGAGCTTGGGTATTTCGTATCCAACGATTTTCTCTATCTTGCCGAAGTAGTATTGGTCGTCTTCGTTGACCAGGGTGATGGCGCGCCCCTCCTTGCCTGCACGGGCTGTGCGTCCTATGCGGTGGATATAGTCCTCGGGCTCGTGGGGCACGTCGTAGTTGATGACCAGCTGTATGTCGTCAATGTCTATGCCGCGTGAGATGATGTCGGTGGCCACGATGAGGTTGATGCGTCCTGCCTTGAAGTCTTGCATTACGTGGTTGCGCTCTTCCTGGGTAAGGTCGGAGTGCATCTGTGCCAGCTTGACGCCGAGCTTGCGCATGCGTATGGCGAGGTCTTTGACCTTGACCTTCTTGCTGACGAACATTATGGCTTTCTTGAGGTCCTTGTCCTTGAGCTCGGCCTCGAGTATGCGCATCTTCTGCGGCTCATAGCAGATGTAGGCCTTGTGGTCTATGCCTTCGGCAGGCTTGCTTACGGCAATGCGTATCTGCACGGGGTTGTGGAGCAGCGAGTTGGCCAGCTGCTGGATGTCGTCTGGCATGGTGGCAGAGAAGAGTAGTGTCTGTCGCTCGGCAGGCAGGTGGGAGGCTATCTTCATGATGTCGTCGTGAAATCCCATGTCGAGCATGCGGTCGGCCTCGTCGAGCACGAAGAAGCTGACCTTGCTGAGGTCCACATTGCCCAGCGAGAGGTGGGAGATCAGTCGGCCGGGGGTTGCCACGATGATGTCGGCACCGCGCTTCATGCCGCGCAGTTCCTGCTCATAGCGTATGCCGTCGTTGCCGCCATAGACGGCCACTCCGGAGAAGGGGAGGTAATAGGAGAAGGCTTCCAGCGCCTGGTCTATCTGCATGGCCAGCTCGCGTGTAGGTACCATTATAACGCAGTTTATATTGCCCTCGGGGTAATGGCCGGTGCACAACCTGTTAAGCACGGGCAGCAGATAGGCTGCCGTCTTGCCGGTGCCTGTCTGGGCAATTCCTACGAGGTCGCGCCCCTCCAGCAGGGGCGGTATGGCTTGTTCTTGGATGGGTGTACACTCGTCGAAGCGCATTTCGTAGAGCGCATCGAGCAGGCGGTCATCCAGAGGTAGTTCGTCAAAATACATTTATCGTGTCTGTTTTTTTTCTTATATTATCTTGGCGTTCGCCTGTAGAGTATAAAGGCGACAATAGAGAAGATGATGTTTGGTATCCACACCGCCAGCATGGGCGGCCAGCCGCCGTTGGTGGCGAAGGAGGCGGAGATGGTCTGAAACAGGATGTAGCCGAAGCTAAGAGCCAGGCCGAGGCCGAGGGAGAGGCCCATGCCGCCCTTGCGCTTCTCGCATGACAGCGATACGCCGATGATGGTGAGAATCAGGGCTGCAAAGGCGGAGGCGAAGCGCTTGTGATACTCCACCTCAAAGGTGCTCACGCTGGCCGAGCCGCGCATGCGCTGCTTGTCGATATATTCGCTTATCTCCGGAGTGGTCATGGTTTCCTGCTGGTTGCGTGTGTAGAGCAGGTCCTGCGGCTCCACGGCTATGATGGTGTCCATTTCCAGGCCGGAGGTTACCTTCTCGTGCATTCCGCGCAACTGGCGGATATTATAGTTGTAGATGCGCCACTGATAGCGGCGGTCGGCAATGGTGTCATACTGCACTCTGAGCGCGGTGAGGTGGCTTACTAACTTTTTGTTGCGGAATTTGTCGAGGCAGAAGCCAGAGCCCGATTTTGTCTGTATGTTGAAGGACGAGAAGAAGGCTATCACGCCGGTATCTACTTGCAGCTGCACATTGTCAACCATGGTGATCTGGCGCTTCTTAATATACTTATTCTCAAAATTGGTGCGAATCTTGTTGGAGTGGGGGATGATGTATGCTCCGAGGGTCAGGTTCAGCAGTCCTATCAGCAGCGCAGAGATGATGTAAGGTCTGAGAATACGCTTGAAACTCATGCCGTTGGAGCGCATGGCGATAATCTCGCTACGGTCGGCCAGCTTGGAGGTGAAGAAGATGACGGAGATAAAGACGAACAGCGAGCTGAACAGGTTGGCAAAGTAAGGAATGGTGTTGAGGTAGTAATCAACAAATATGCGACCCCACGAGATGCCGAACTCCTTGTTGGCGATGGTTAGCTTGTCAATCTTCTCATTGAAGTCGAAGACTATGACTATTGCAATAATGAGCAAGATGGAGAAGAAGTAGGTGCCGATAAATTTCTTTATCAGATATCGGTCGAGAATGTTTATTGGGGGATTGCGCCTCCATTTCTCGCGCTGCGCATTGAAGCGTCGTGCTATCTTATTTGCTACCGCAATCTTCATTAATTTCTAATTTGTAATTGCCGCTTCGCTCTCAGACTTCTCTTGCGTCAGCCCGGCTACGCCGACCACTGACAAAGTCTTTGCGATGCCTACGGCATTTCTGTTTCCTAATTCCATTTCTACAGTCTCTGGCTGAGTAACGGAATCATTTGCCTGTACCACTGGCTGTAGTCGCCGCTGATGATGTGGGCTCTTGCCTGGCCCACCAGCCATAGGTAGAAAGCCAGGTTGTGGATACTGGCAATCTGCATGGCCAGCAGCTCCTTGGCCTTGAAGAGGTGGTGCAGGTAGGCACGGCTGTACAGGCGGTCCACGGCTGAGGTGCCGTTCTCGTCGATTGGCTCAAAGCAGTCTTGCCACTTCTGGTTGCGCATGTTGATGATGCCGCGGCTGGTGAAGAGCATGGCGTTGCGTCCGTTGCGGGTGGGCATCACGCAGTCAAACATGTCCACGCCGCGGGCAATGCTCTCCAGAATGTTGACGGGAGTGCCCACGCCCATCAGGTAGCGCGGCTTGTCTTGCGGCAGTATATCGTTGACCACCTCAATCATATCATACATCTGCTCAACGGGCTCTCCCACGGCCAGCCCGCCGATGGCGTAGCCGTCGGCCTCATACTGTGTGACGAACCGGGCACTCTCTTGCCTCAGGTCCTTATAGACACAGCCTTGCACAATGGGGAAGAGGCTCTGCCGGTAGCCGTAGAGCGGCTTTGTCTCGCTGAATCGGCTCTCGCATCGTTCCAGCCAGTGGTGGGTCAGCTTGAGCGATTTCTTTGCGTATGTATAGTCGGCAGTGCCGGGGGGACATTCGTCAAACGCCATCATGATGTCGGCGCCGATGGCTCGCTGAATATCTATCACTTTCTCGGGCGAGAAAAAGTGCTTGCTGCCGTCGATGTGAGAGCGAAATTCACAGCCCTCCTCGCGCAGCTTGCGTATGCCAGTGAGGCTGAAGACCTGAAATCCGCCACTGTCGGTCAGCATGGGGCGGTCGAAGCCGTTAAACCGGTGCAGGCCTCCAGCTTGGCGCAGTATCTCAGTGCCGGGGCGCAGATATAGGTGGTAGGTGTTGCCCAGTATAATCTGCGCCTTGATGTCGTCCTTCAGTTCGGTGACGTGTATGCCCTTGACAGAGCCCACCGTGCCCACAGGCATGAATATGGGGGTCTCTATGGGGCCGTGGTCAGTCTGGATTAGTCCGGCGCGGGCCTGGGTGCCGCCCTGGTCGGTATGCTGGAGGCTAAAGGTCATTCTTCTTGTCTTCTTCTATGGTGAATTCTATGGCGTTGTCCACTTTGTCTTTGAGCAGGGCAATCCTGAGCACATCGCTAACATTCTCCACATATTCAAAGGTCACGCCCTCAAGGTATATCTGCGGAATTTCTTCAATATCCTTGCGGTTTTCGCGGCAGATGATGATAGTGTTGATGCCGGCCCGCTTGGCTGCCAAGATCTTCTCCTTGATACCGCCCACGGGCAGCACCTTGCCGCGTAGGGTTATCTCGCCGGTCATGGCTACCTTGTCGCGTACCTTGCGCTGGGTGAGTGCCGAGGCTATTGACGTGGCTATCGTTATGCCTGCTGAGGGGCCGTCCTTGGGTGTGGCTCCCTCAGGCACGTGGATATGTATGTTGTAGTTGTCGAAGATGCGGTAATCAATGCCCATCTTGTCGGCGTGGGCCTTGGTGTACTCCAGGGCCAGTGTGGCCGACTCCTTCATCACTTCGCCCAGGTTGCCGGTCAGTGTCAGTTTGCTGCCCTTGCCCTTGCTGACGCTTGTCTCGATGAAGAGAATCTCGCCGCCCACAGATGTCCAGGCCAGTCCTGTCACCACTCCGGCGTAATGGTTGCCCTGGTAGATGTCGCGGGTAAAGATGGGCTTGCCCAGAAACGTCTTGATGTCGGCAGGCTTGATGCTGGTGGTACTGAATACTCCGTCGCGGGCGTAGTTGTAGTCTATCTTGCGCAGCACTTCGCTGATTTTCTTCTCCAGTCCGCGCACGCCGCTCTCGCGGGTGTAGTGCTCTATGATCTCCTCCAGTGCAGCCTTGGTGAACTTTATCTGTTTTTCATCCTTGAGGCCGGCCTCTTCCTTGGCCTTGGGCACCAGGTGGCGCTTGGCAATCTCTATCTTCTCCTCAGTGATGTAGCCGCTCATTTCAATCATCTCCATGCGGTCGCGCAGTGGGGCAGGGATGGTGCTGATGCTGTTGGCCGTGGCTATGAACATCACCTTTGAGAGGTCGAAGTCCAGGTCCACAAAGTTGTCGTGGAAGGTGTTGTTCTGCTCGGGGTCGAGCACTTCCAGCAGTGCTGAGGTTGGGTCGCCGTTGATGGTCTGCTGGGTTACCTTGTCAATCTCGTCAAGCACAAATACTGGGTTCGACGTGCCGCACTTGATGAGGTTCTTGACAATGCGGCCCGGCATGGCGCCTATGTATGTGCGGCGGTGTCCGCGTATCTCGGCCTCGTCATGCACTCCACCCAGTGACACTCTGACATATTTGCGTCCCATGGCGGTGGCTATGCTGCGTCCCAGCGATGTCTTGCCGATGCCCGGAGGGCCGTATAGGCAGATGATGGGACTCTTAAAGTCGCCGCGCTTTTTGATGACGGCCAGGTGCTCCAGTATTCGCTCCTTCACCTTGTCTATACCGTAGTGGTCGCGGTTAAGGGTTAGCTCAGCCTTGTGGATGTCGATGTTGTCCTCGCTATATTTGCCCCAAGGCATGGAGAGCACCGTCTGCAGATAGTTGAGCAACACCTGGTAGTCGGGGCTCTGGGGGTTGATGTGTTCAAGCTTGCCAATCTCACGGGCCAGTGTCTCACGTGTGGAGTCGGGCAGGGTGAGGCTGTCCAGTTTCTCCTGCAGCTCCTTCACGTCGTTCATTTCCGTCTCGCCCAGCTCCTCCTGGATATTGCTTATTTGCTGTCTCAGGAAGTATTCGCGCTGTTGCTGGTCAAGGTCCTCGCGGGTCTTCTTCTGGATGTCGGCCTTAAGCGAGGCAAACTCAATCTCCCTGTTGAGCAGCGAGAGCAGCTGCATGGCCCTGCTCTTGGCATTGGTGGTGTTGAGCAGGTCAATCTTCTCCTTCACGCTGATGCCTATATTGGCACACACATAGTTGACCAGAAAGACCGGGTTGTGAATGTTCTTCACGGCAAAGTTGTTGTCGTCACCAAAGAAGTTGTTGACCTGCATCAGCTTGGCCGTCTGCTCGCGAATGGCGTCCACCAGAATGCCATATTCCTTGTCCTCAATGTTGCAGTTCTCCTCGTAGATAGGGTAGGTGGAGGCTTTGTAAACATCCCCCTTCTTGGTCATCGCCAGGATGCCAAAGCGGCAAAAGCCCTGAATGAGGGCGGTGTAGTTGCCGTTGGGCAGTTCTATCACTCTCATCACCTTGGCAATGGTGCCCACGTCGTAGAGGTCCTTGCGCTTGGGGGTATCGGTGGCGGGATTCATTTGGTAGGCCACGCCGATGTAGCTGTTGTCCATTACAGCCTTCTTTACCACCTCAAGCGAGAATTTGCGCTCAATCGACACTGGCAGCACGGCACCCGGAAAGAGCACCATGTTTCTAAGCGGTAGCAGAGGCACCACGTCGTTATCCATCCCGACATTAAAAATGTCCTCAACATTGCCGTCGTAGTCGGCAATAAGTGATATGGTAGTTATATTTCCTTCTTCGTCCATAAGATTGTCTATGTTTTTATTGCTTCTGCGCGTGTGCATGAAATTTTGAGTGGCAAAGTTACGGAAAATCGAGGGCAGAGCAAAGAAATTTATTCTTTTTATGCCGAGATGGAGTCACTTGGCTCGTCTAATGAGCCAAAGTTGTGGAAAAAATATTCATTTTGTTTCATCAGCATGTGTTTGCCACCTTGTTTTCACTATTCGCCCGCAGTACCTTCGGCATCCTCTGTTATAACTTGACGTAAACCCTGTCTATGGCTTAATCGAAGCGCCCATAATCACATCCAGCGTGCAAGTTTTAAATATTATAATGGTAAGTTCTTTGCCCATTTGGAAGACGACATTGAGTTTTTTTTACTAATTTTGCACCCTCATTAACCATATTATGCAGAGGAAAACCATACGCTTTATTGTCAACCCCATCAGCGGGGGCTCGTCTAAGAAGGCCATCATCAAGGCTGTGGACGAGCTTATAGACCCTGACCGTTACGACTGCGCAGTGTGGCCCACCCTTTACGCCGGCCATGGAGCTGTGTTAGCCACCATGGCCGCCGAGAACGGCATAGACATAGTGGTGGCTATTGGCGGCGACGGCACCATCAATGAGGTGGCACGCTCGCTGGTGCATACCAGCACAGTGATGGGCATAGTGCCCTGTGGCAGCGGCAACGGACTGGCCCGCCACCTCCAGATTCCGCTGGACTATCGCAAGGCTCTGCGCATGATAAACGACGGCAACAGCGTAGATATCGACTACGGCCTAATCAACGGGCGTCCCTTCTTCTGTACCTGCGGCATGGGCTACGATGCTGATGTCAGCTACCGCTTTTCCACCTCTGCCAAGCGCGGTCTGCTCACCTATATGGAGAAGACCATTGCCGAGTTGGCCAGGTATAAGCCTGAGGCCTACACCATCATCGATGAGCAGGGGCAGCACACCTACAAGGCTTTCTGCATAGCCTTGGCCAATGCCTCGCAGTATGGCAACAATGCCTACATAGCTCCCTACGCCTCCATGGCCGACGGCCTGATGGACGTAACCGTGATAGAGCCGTTCCCCGTGGCTGAGGCTCCCGCCATGGCCTACCGCCTCTTTAGCGGCAAGTTTGAGGATGGTGTAAGCCATATCCGCATGTTCCGCTCCAGCCAGCTTAAGATAGTCCGCGAGCGTGAAGGCGTTATCCACTGCGACGGAGACCCCGTCAAGACGGCACGCGAGATTGAGGTCAGCATAGTGCCGGCAGGTCTTAGGGTGATATGCGAGTCTGACACACACGCCCATACCCAGCCACTCTATCAGACCATTGCCGGACAGATGGCGTCGCTAACCCAGCCTGCCGCCGAAACCTTCCGCCAGGCATCGCAGGTAATCATCGACCTCTTTCGTGGCCGCTGGTAAACATTATAACGATGCTGTACCTATAGCCCCTAAGTTACTATAAAAAAGTAACCACCAATTAGCAGACTTAGGTGACAAAAATGACATAAAAGGCATTTTTCTTGTCCAATATTGCGCGTTTGTCAGCAGAATATGTTATTTTTGCCAGCTGTAAGAAAAAAATAGTCAATAAACATGGGATTATTACAAGATAGGCTCGAACAGTGGAGACAGCCTCAGGAATATATGGAGGCTGGCATCTACCCTTACTTCCGCGAGATTACCGGTAAGCAGGGCACCGAGGTGCAGATGGAGGGCCGTAATGTATTGATGTTTGGATCCAATGCCTACACAGGCCTGCCCGGTGACCAGCGCGTTATCGATGCAGCTGCCGAGGCGTTGCAGCGCTATGGTACCGGCTGCGCAGGGTCGCGGTTCCTCAATGGTACCCTCGACCTCCACGTGCAGTTGGAGAAGGAGATAGCAGAATTTATTGGCAAGGACGAGGCCCTCGTCTATTCTACCGGCTTTACCGTAAACAGCGGTGTCATTGCCTGCCTCACCGGTCGCAAGGACTATATCATCCGCGATGACCGTGACCACGCCAGCATCGTTGACGGCTGCCGTCTCTCCATGAGCACCAATCTCAAGTATAAGCACAACGATATGGAGGACCTCGAGAAGCAGCTGCAGAAGTGCGAGCCCGAGGCCGTTAAGCTCATAGTCGTTGACGGTGTCTTTTCCATGGAGGGTGACCTCGCCAAACTGCCCGAGATAATTGAACTAAAGAGGAAGTATAACGCCACCGTCATGGTTGACGAGGCCCACGGCGTGGGAGTCTTTGGCCGCAACGGCCGTGGCGTGTGCGACCATTTCGGGCTCACCGATGAGGTTGACCTCATCATGGGCACCTTTAGCAAGTCGCTGGCCTCAGTGGGTGGATTCATCGCTGCCGACAAGAGCATCATCAACTGGATTCGCCACACCTGTCGCACCTATATCTTCAGCGCCTCCAACACCCCGGCGGCCACCGCTGCAGCGCGCCGCAGCCTGCAGATTTTGCAGGAGGATCCGCAGATTATTGAGAACCTCTGGGCAGTGACCAACTATGCCCTGCAGCGATTCCGCGATGAGGGCTTTGAGATAGGCGATACCGAGAGCCCCATCATCCCCCTTTATGTCCGCGACACCGTGCGCACCTTTGAGGTCACCAAGCGTGCCTTTGAGGAGGGAGTATTCATCAACCCCGTCATACCCCCTGCCTGCGCTCCCCAAGACACACTGGTGCGCGTAGCCCTTATGGCCACTCATACCCGTGAACAGGTTGACCGTGCCGTCAAGGCCCTTGTCAAGGTATTCAATGAGTTTGGACTGCTCAACAAGTAAGCAGAGACAGTAAAGAAACATATATACTGAAAGAAATTATCAGAAATCTACAGAAATTTGCTATGCCGCTCAAGACATGAATTTCTGAGAAATTTCTGATAATTTTTTTAATGTCCTCCCTTTCGGCGGTGCTGCACAGTTTGGCTGCGCACCCCAACTCCAGACCTGTCATAAACCTCAAACCTCAAAAAAAATGAAGCCTCTCCTCCTTTCATTATGCACCACGCTGTGTGTCCTTGCTGCCATGGCCCAGTCCCCCGCATATCTTGATGAGAACCTTGACATAGAGCAGCGCATCACCGACCTAATGAGCCGCATGACCCTTGAGGAAAAGATTGGTGTGCTCCATGCCCAGAGCAAGTTCAGCAGTGCCGGCGTGCCACGTCTCGGCGTGCCCGAGCTGTGGTGTACCGACGGCCCCCACGGCATACGCCCCGAGGTCAAGTGGGACGAGTGGGACCAGGCAGGCTGGACCAACGACTCTGTAGTGGCCTTTCCCGCCCTCACCTGTCTCGCCGCTACATGGAGCACCGACATGGCCCTGCTCTATGGCCGCAGCATAGGCGAGGAGGCCCGCTATCGCAAGAAAGACGTGCTGCTAGGCCCCGGCCTCAATATCTACCGCACACCCCTGGGAGGCCGCAACTTTGAGTATATGGGTGAAGACCCCTATCTGGCCGGCAAGCTGGCAGTACAGTATGTGCGAGGTGTGCAGAGCAACGGCGTGGCTACCTGCGTCAAGCATTTCTGCCTCAATAATCAGGAGTGGAACCGCCATGGCGTAAGCGTACATGCCGATGACCGTGCCCTCTATGAAATCTATCTGCCCGCCTTCAAGATGGCGTGCCTCGAGGGCGGCAGCTGGGCCCTGATGGCCTCCTACAACAAGATTGACGGCCAGCATGCAGGCCATAACTATCGCACACTTCAGGAAATACTCAAAGGCGAGTGGGGCTGGCCCGGAGCCGTCGTCAGCGACTGGGGCGGCACCCACAATACCGATGAGGCCGTCAGCAATGGTCTCGACCTTGAGTTTGGCACCGGCACCAACGGCCTCTATGGCGGTTCCCGTAACACCTACGACGCCTATCATCTCGCCCTGCCATTCCTCGACGGCATACGCAGCGGCCGCTACACCCGGCAGCAGCTCGACGATAAGGTGCGCCGTGTCCTCCGCCTCCACATGCACACCACCCTCAACCGCCATAAGCCCTTAGGTTCCATCCTCAGTCCTGAGCACTATGCCGCCGCTTGCCAGATAGGTCAGGAGGGCATAGTCCTGCTCAAGAATGAGGGCAACCTTCTGCCACTCAAGGCAGAATCCACCACCAAGATACTCGTCGTCGGTGAGAATGCCGTCAAGATGATGACCGTGGGTGGCGGCAGCAGCTCCCTCAAGGTGCAGCATGAGGTTACCCCCCTGCAAGGGCTGCACCGGCGCCTTGACGGCCGTGTGGCCTGCCTGACCTGGGACCGCGGCTACGTGGGCGATGTCAGCGGCAGCTACAATGGGGTCACCACCGGCCAGGACCTGCGGGAGAACCGCCCCTTTAGCCAGCTTGTCAGTCAGGCTGTCAGCGATGCCCGCCAGGCCGACTACATTATATATATAGGTGGCCTTAACAAGAGCTATGGCCAGGACTGCGAGGGTGGCGACCGCAAGAGTTACAGCCTGCCCTATAAGCAGGACAGCCTCATAACCGAGCTGGCCAAGATCAACCCCAACCTCATCGTCGTCAACATATCAGGCAATGCTGTGTCTATGCCGTGGGCCAAGGACGTGAGGGCCATCATACAGTGCTGGTATCTGGGCAGCGAGGCAGGCACCGCCCTGGCCTCCGTACTGCTGGGCGATGTCAACCCCAGTGGCAAGCTACCCTTTACATGGCCTGTGGCACTGAGCGATGTTCCCGCTCATCGTCTCAATGCCTACACCAATGGCAATGAGGAATACAAGGAGAGCATCTTCGTGGGCTATAGGGCTGACAGGGAGTCAGGTAGTAAGCGTAAAGGCCAGCAGCCAAGTCCCCTCTTCCCCTTCGGTCACGGCCTGAGCTACACCACCTTCGCCTACTCCAAGCCAGTGCTGGATAAGAAAACCGTCACCCCGTCCGATAGTCTGACCGTAAGCGTTGATGTCACCAATACCGGCACCGTAGCAGGCAAGGAGGTGGTGCAGCTTTATATCTCCGACCCTGAAAGTCGCCTGCCACGTCCGCTGAAGGAGCTCAAGGGCTTCCGCAAGATCACCCTCGCCCCCAGCCAGACCAAGACTGTCAGCTTCACCATAGGCAGCGACGCCCTCAGCTTTTTTGACCCCGCCATCCACTCATGGGTGGCTGAGCCAGGCAAGTTTGTAGCCATGGTAGGTTCTTCCTCGCGCGACATACGTGCCAAGGCAGAGTTTGTGTTGACAAAACCAGCCGAAAATCAGTAATTTTGGTTCTTTTATCCGTAAATAAATTAAGTGGCCTGTGGCTTTAATGTGATAATTTTGCAGTCGTAATACAAATCTGGTTTGATGCCAAAATACATAACGTATGAAAAAGCTCTGTTTTATGACTGCCCTCTGCATACAGGCCACCATCGCCTTCTCTCAGGCCCCGACTGTTTACTTTACTAAGGAGATTACGTCCGAGTCGCTGGTAAAGATCTATGAGGGCTTGGGAGTAAACAGCGACGGCAAGCGTGTGGCAGTAAAAATTTCCACCGGCGAGTCTAGCCGAACCAACTATTTGCGTCCTGAGTTTATCAAGAGCCTGGTGCAGAGGCTGGATGCCAACATAGTGGAGTGTAACACCGCCTACGGGGGCAGTCGCGGCACCACGGCAGCTCATCGCAGGGCCATTGCCGAACGCGGATTCAATGCCATTGCCACCGTTGACATCATGGACGAGGAAGGCGAGATTCGTCTGCCTGTAGCCGACACCAAGCATATCCAGTACGACATCGTGGGTTCCCATCTGCAGAACTACGACCTGATGGTCAACCTTGCCCACTTCAAAGGGCATGCCATGGGCGGATTTGGCGGCGTTCTGAAAAATCAGTCTATCGGCATGGCCTCCAGCAGCGGCAAGCTGTATATCCACTCGGCAGGGCGCAGCACCTCGCGCTGGATGAGCGATGACCAAGATGGATTCTTAGAGTCTATGGCAGCTGCGGCGCAGGCGGTCCACAACTATTTCCGACAGGAAGGGCGCGACATAGTCTATATCAATGTGATGAACAACCTTTCCGTTGATTGCGACTGCGACGGCAGCCCAGCCTCGCCCAAGATGAAGGATGTCGGTATCCTGGCCTCGCGTGACCCCGTAGCACTTGACCAGGCCTGCCTGGACCTGGTGTTCAATCATCAGTCGTCATCCGGCGATGACGCTGCACCGCTCGTCAGACGCATAGAAAGCCTTCATGGCACCCATACAGTGGAGTATGCTGCCCGGCTCGGCCTCGGCTCGCAGCAATATACCCTCATTGACCTCGATGAGCAAACGGGAGTCAGCTCAGCTGCGGCACCCACTCTGCGCTATAATGTCTATACCCTTGATGGCCGAAAACTCCTTACCAATGCCACCAGCCTTGACGGATTGGCCAAGGGTGCATACATTGTCAATGGAGAGAAGCGAATGATAGAGTAACAGCGTGTGTAACCAATTCCCAAACAATATATCACAACTATGAGAAAAACATTCATGATGCTCATGGCACTCCTTACGATTAGCATGAGTGCCTGCTCACAGACAAACAAATCAAAAGACACCAAAGCAATGAACAAAAGCAAAGTCTTAGTAGCCTATTTCTCCGCTTCAGGAGTCACCCGTGGCGTTGCCCGGCAGTTGTCAGAGGCCGCTGGCGCCGACCTCCACGAAATCAAGCCACAGCAGCCTTACACCGATGCCGACCTCGATTGGCGCGACAAGCAGAGCCGCTCCACCATTGAGATGCAGGATAAGTCCTCGCGTCCCGCCATCACCGCCAAGCTGCAGAACATGGCCGACTACGACGTAGTCTTCGTGGGATTCCCCATCTGGTGGTACACATGCCCCACCATCATCAACACCTTCATGGAGTCTTACGACTTCAAAGGCAAGACCGTCATCCCCTTTGCCACCTCCGGCGGCAGTAGCATCAATAAGGCCTGCGACGACCTCCGCACAGCCTATCCCGACGTCACGTGGAAGGAAGGTCGCCTGCTCAACGGTGTCGGCAAGAAGGACCTCGAAGCCTGGGTCAAGAAACTGGGAGTACGTTGACCATTCAGAATTGAAATTTGAATGTCTTGGTATTCTGCGTGACATTGAAAAACCAAGAATGGCCCCCTTGAGGGGGAGCCATAAGGAGTTTCCAATAGCCGTTAAACGTTAGTCTGTGCGGGTCTCCCTCCGGGCTGGGGTTAACGGCTATTGTTTTTTACCCTTTCATACGACTCCCTTATCAGCCGTTTGGTCAGCGCATCGTCAGCATGAAGCACGTCAATGCCTATCCAGTGTTTGGGGCTCATGTTGTAGGGATTAGTTATGCAGGGGTATTCCTCCTTCAGCGCGGCAATCTGGGCAGGGTCGTGTTTCACCGTCACTATGTCGAGGTTGTCGATGTCGAAGTAGCAGAACATGTGTCCTCCCACATAGAATACCAGCACAGCTTCCGCAGCCCTGAACTTTGTAAAGGGAAACCGTTCCTCCACATCGCTGCCCATCGACAGGCAGTAGTCGCGCAATTCTTCTACATTCATGATATCAAACGCCACTCAGGTGGTCGGATTCTTATGTTCCCTGTTTAGTGACAGTCTTTGCGGCCTTTATGAATAAAGACAACTGAAAAAGCAGCAAAGGCTGTCACTGAAAAGGAAACAAATAACGCGGAAATTTGTAATTATCGCGAAAGGATTTTTTCTTGTTGCGTGAAGAATTTTTTTAATCGCGCAGAGCCGTTCGGTTTCGGCGCGATTAGTTTTGACTTTGGCGCGATTAGATTTGCCGCCAAGGCTCTCAGATTTCCTTTTGTCGGACCGCGCTTGCAGCGCGACCACCGACGAAATCTTCGCGAAGGCTTCGCCTTTGACTTTGGCGTGATTAGAATCGCCGCTTTTGCGTCGATTTTTTCGTTTTCGTTATATTCTCACCTTTTTGACGATGGTCTTGCCGTCGGTGGTAGTGATGCGCAGTAGCAGTACGCGGGTGGCGCCTGGGGCAAGGCTGAAGGTGGACTGGTCGGTGCGGAGCAGCGTGTTGCCCAGGGTGTCGGTAACGACGATGTCAGCTACGGGACCGCTGACCTTGACCGTTGATCGTTGACCATTGACTGTTGAACATTTTACGTCAATCTCCTGGCCTTTGGCTCTTGACTCCTGGCTACTGATCTTGGTGGCCTGATTGTTGAAGTCGATGGTGGCTGTCTGGCCTGCCTCGAGGGGGATGAGGAGGGTGTTGTGGTCCTCGGGTTGGCAGTCGAGCTCGGCGCCATCTACGGTGACTTGACGGTCATAGACCTCGGGATAGCTGAGGTAGAGGGGGCTGCCCTGGTTGGACTTGATGGTGACGATGTCGGGACGGCCGTTGCTCCACTCGATGCTTACCTCAAAGTCGCCGACGGCCTTGAGGCCGCTGACCTTACCGCTGGTCCACACGGCGGGCAGGGCGGGGAGCACGCTAATGCTGCCGGCGTGGCTCTGGAGGAGCATCTCGGCGATGCCGGCGCAGACACCGAAGTTGCCGTCTATCTGGAATGGGGCGTGGCTGTCGTAGAGGTTGTAGTAGATGCCGCCGGCATACTGATTGGTGGAGTAGGCGGTGGAGTGCTTGAGTGCGTTCTTAAGGATGATGTGTGCGTGGTCGCCGTCGAGGGCTCGTGCCCAGAGGTTGACCTTCCATCCCATTGACCAGCCGGTGGCTGCGTCGCCGCGCAGCTTGAGCGAGTTGACGGCGGGTTCAAAGTAGGGGCTGCCGCTGCTGATGGTGTTGAGCGGATAGAGCGCCATGAGGTGGGAGAGGTGGCGATGGCCTGGGTCGCTGCTGACGTCGTAGGCTGAGTATTTCCACTCGCGGAGGATGATGTCGCCCTTCTTGACGCCGTTGCGCGGATTGGTCCACTGGCTGTTCTTGGCAGTGTTGGCGGTGTAGGTCTCGGTGTGGAGTCCTTGGTCGGTCTTCTCGAGATAGGTGTCGAGTCTTGCTATCTCCTGCTCGGTTACCTGTGCCTCTCCGCCGAGTATGTCGATGGCCTCCCTGACAGCCTTGAGGTGGCTGTAGATGAGCTGCTGGGCATGGGCGGTGCCGTCCTCGGAGTTGTGGGCGTCCTGCTCGGGCGAGTATTCGTTGGGGGCGACGTAGGTGCCGTCGGGGGCGATGCTGAGGGAGCTGTAGCCGCGGTCGTTGATCATGCGCTCCATCCAGAACTGGGCTGCGCTATACATGGCGGGGAAGGCGCGCAGGAGGAAGTCGCGGTCGAGGGTGTAGAGGTAGTGCTGCCAGAGGTGGGAGCAGTACCACACGTTGGCAACGAAGTAGTTGTTGCCCCAGGTGCTCATGCCGCCGAAGATGTTGTTCTCGGTGAAGCATGTCCAGCCGTTGCTGACACGGCCGTAGGTGGTGGCGGCGCGCTTCCAGTTGGCGCGGCCGGCCATATTGATGATATAGTTGAGGAATGGCAGGTGTGTCTCGCTGAGGTTGGTGGGCTCGGCGGGCCAGTAGTTCATCTGGATGTTGATGTTGGAGTGGATGTCGCTGTTCCAGGGTGCCTGGCTGAGGTTGTTCCAGATGCCCTGCAGGTTGTTGGGCACATTGATGCCGAGCGAGCTGCTTATCTCGAGGTAGCGTCCGTAGGCGAAGTAGAGCTGCTCGAGGAAGAGTGTGGCGGGCTCGCGGCCTGTGGAGTTGGCAGCGGAGTTGTAGCGGTCGATGAGCTCATTGGTGGGCAGGCTGCTGGCTGCTGCACCGAGCTGGAGGGTGACGCGGCCCATATAGCTGCGGAAGGCTGACTGATGGTCGCTGAGCAGGGCTGCCCATCCTTTGTCGGCTGCCGCAGCGAGGCGGCTCTGCGACTCGGCTGCCACGTCGGCGTAGGCTCCCTTGCAGGAGGCGTTGGTGTCGTCGTAGTCGGTGAGGGCAGAGAGGAGGATGGTGACTTCCTTGGTGCCGCTGACGTGCACTCCCTCAGCGGTGGCCTCGATGGTGGCTCCCTCACCGCCGATGACCTTGAAGGTGGCGTTGTAGGTGACGGTGGCAAGCTTGCCGCCGAAGGAGCCGCAGTCGCCGGAGTAGGCTGGGGTGGAGGCGCTGATGCCGTCGCCGGGCTTGACACTGACGAGGAGGTCGAGGGTGGCGTCGCCGTCGGCGGTGTAGTGGGCAGCGACTACCTTAGAGTCCATAGAGGAGAGGTAGCGGCGTTCATAGGCTGTGGCGCTGGCTGTGCTCTTGAAATCGACGCCGGCCACACCGTCTTCGATGTCGAGCCAGCGCACATAGTCGGTGGCGCTGCCTGCGGTGGAGTAGTTGAAGTCGGTGGATAGATTCTTGACGAACAGGCTGCCGAAGTTCTTATACTGTCCGTAGCCGCCCATATCGTTGGGAGTGCCGGTCCAGAGTGTCTTCTCGTTGAACTGCAGCTCATCGGTCGCTACGCCGCCGAAGAGGCTGGCACCGAGCTGGCCGTTGCCGATGGGCAGCGAGTATTCCATCCACTTGTTGCTGACGCCGGTGAGTGTGGCGGGCAGGGTGTACCAGAGGGTGAGCGGATGCTCGGGGGTGAAGGCGGTGACGCCGCTGACCTTATAGTCGTCATATACCATGTCGTCGGGACTGACGAAGTGGAGCGGGTCGTTGACATCGCCTGCGCTCCAGAATCCGACGGGGTGGCCTGCCTCGGCACCCTGCCACTGATTGAACATGCAGTTGGCTGTGGTGATGCCGTTGGCCTTGATCTCCCATGCGGGGGCATAGGTGGCGTTGGTGGTCTGGACGAGTGAGTAGCCGCTGGGGTAGGGGGTAGCGGCGGCGACGAGACGTGCGTCATTGCCGGTGCCGCTGACGGTGGCGTAGTTGCCGAGGCGGCTGATGAGCTGGAAGTTGGCCTGGCTGCCTACGAGCTTCCATAGCTGGCCGTCAACGGGGTCGGCCTTGGCGAGGATGGTGTTGGTGCCGGAGCCTTGGTCGAGTATGGTGTTGCTTTCGCGGGCAAATTCGATGAAATACCAATGCTCCTCCTCATCGGTGGAGAACTTGGGCACCTGTGCCTCGGCAATGACGAAGTTGAGGCCGTTGTTGCCGTCACCGGCGCTCCATTCGCCCAACTGCACACCGGTGGCAGTGCCTCCCCACTGATTCATGCAGTAAGAGGAGTTGGTGCGCTGTATCTCCCAGCAGCCGCTGCCGTTGATGAGGCGGAAGGTGGCGCCGTCAGCTGTCTTGCTGGAGCAGAAGCGGCTGTCGGAGTAGATGACATGGCCGCCCAGGCGGCTGACAAGGCGGAAATTGTCCTTGGTGCCTATCAGCGCCCATTTCTTGCTGTCGGCTGCTGACTTGGTGGCGGTGATGAGCTTGGCTCCGTCGGTGCCGGGGTCGGAGAGGACGCTGCTGCCCTTCTGAAATTGGATATAATACCAGCTGGTGTCTTGACCGGCAGCGGTGAATACGGGCATGGTGCCCTGGGCTGACATGGTGAGTGCTGAGATAAGCAGCAGTGTAAAAGCGAGTATGCGTTTCATGGTTTATAGTGTGTAAATATGTTATATGTTTGTTATATGTTAATGCCTCCGGACTTGGCTAAATTGTCCGGTTGTAAGATTGTAAAATCGTGAAATATCTATTTGTTTGCCGCAAAGATAGTGCTTTTTTTCTTATAGATGACTATTATTTTGCTTCTATTTATTTTTCGTCTTTACATTATTATATAAATATAAAAGTTTTTAGTATCTTTGCAAGACAATTGGGCATGGTGCCCTGAGCCTATAAAAGAATAACAATAAATTAGCGATGAAAAAGATTATCATTATCCTGGCAGCAGTGGTCTGCTCCGTAGCCGCAATGGCGCAAAGCCAAGCAGATGAGGCACTGAAAGAGATGGAAACGAAAGTGAAGGTCGCCGACGGGAAACAGACGGACGGCAGAGCCCAGCTGAACGCGGCATTGGCCTGCATCAACGACGAACTTGGTGACAAGAAAGACCTGCAGCGCGGATTGGTGTATGCCGAGCGTGCACTGAAGATTGCCGAGGCGCAGACCGTGCTCAAGGACACCTTGCTGGGGCATACTCACTATACCCTGGGAGCGATATACATGCAGCAAAACGACTACGGAAAGGCCTGCGAATACTTTGAAAAGGCCATGAATGCCTTCGAGAAAGAGCTGGGCGCCGACGACCCCGTGACCAATGGCACCAAGATGGTGTATTCATATATGATAATGCAGATGGAGCCGTTCCGCGGTTTCCCCTATATTCAGGAAGCCTTCTACAACAACAGCATTGCACCCGAAGACAAGCGCATAACCAACATGGAAGAAGCCAACATACTGCTGGAGACCTCGCTGGAAATGCTCATCGCAGCCTACACCGAATACTTCAAGACCGCAGTGCCGCTGATAGTACGTGACGGCAGTCAGTACCTGCTCGTGCAGAGCGGCGACTGGAACATAGAGAAGCCGCTGGTGGGCTGGCTGGTGCCCACATTGATGCGCTCTGAAGAAGAGAACGCTGCCTTCGTGGGCGATGAGATAATCTTCTGCGATGGCGATTTCAATTTCACTGCCATACCTGCCGAGGAAAAGGAGAAAGGCGCACTGACATTCAACTTTAGGCACGCTGTGAGCAATCCCCGTACGCTGATGAGTAACCCCGGCGACTCGCGCATCTTCTTCCTTAACGCTGAGACCTACGACCAGCTGCGCAGCAAGTTCCGTGAGTTCAAGGCAAGTAGGAAATGAGAATTGATAATTGAGAATTGAAAATTGATAATTGAGAATTGATAATTGAGAATTTTGCACGGAAGAAGTTTAAGAGGTTCAAGAAAAAACTACATATTTCACGAATTCTTGTCAAACGGCTTGCTAAATTTCAAATTTCAAACTTCAAATTTCAAATATAAATGTAATGGACAGACTTTATATTTTTGACACTACGCTGAGAGATGGCGAACAGGTGCCTGGCTGTCAGCTGAATACCGTGGAGAAAATCCAAGTGGCCAAACAGCTGGAGGCTCTTGGCGTGGACGTGATAGAAGCAGGGTTTCCTATCTCAAGCCCTGGCGATTTCAACAGTGTGATTGAGATAAGCAAGGCGGTGACATGGCCCACCATCTGCGCCCTGACCCGCGCCGTGGAGAAGGACATTGACGTTGCCGCCGAGGCCCTCCAGTATGCTAAGCGTAAGCGCATCCATACTGGCATAGGCACTAGCGACAGTCATATCAAATATAAATTCAACTCCAACCGCGAGGAGATAATCGAGCGCGCAGTGGCTGCGGTGAAGTACGCCAAGAAATATGTGGAGGACGTGGAGTTCTATGCTGAGGATGCCGGCCGTACTGACAATGAATATC
This sequence comes from uncultured Bacteroidales bacterium, assembly GCA_902788275.1. Classification (GTDB taxonomy): domain Bacteria; phylum Bacteroidota; class Bacteroidia; order Bacteroidales; family Bacteroidaceae; genus UBA6382. Next base: position 20,038 of record CADAJV010000027.1, read on the forward strand.
TGGTACGAGTGATTGACGCCGTTACCAAGGCAGGTGCCACGGTGTGCAATATTCCCGACACTACAGGATTCCGTCTGCCCAATGAGTATAACGAGAAGATTAAGTACCTGTACGAACATGTGGATGCATTTGCTGCCGGCAAGAGCATCCTGTCCACTCATTGCCACAACGACCTTGGTATGGCCACGGCCAACACGGTGGCCGGTGTGCTGGGCGGCGCGCGCCAGGTGGAGGTGACCATCAACGGCATCGGCGAGAGGGCCGGTAATACGTCGCTGGAAGAGGTGGCCATGATCTTCAAGACTCATCCCGACCTGGGCATCGAGACTAATATCAATACCACCAAGATATATCCCGCCTCACGAATGGTGAGCAGCCTGATGAACATGCCTGTGCAGCCCAACAAGGCCGTGGTGGGACGCAACGCGTTTGCCCACTCTAGCGGCATCCATCAAGACGGCGTTCTGAAGAATGCCAGCACCTACGAGATTATGGATCCCAAGATGGTGGGCATCGACGATAATGCTATCGTGCTGACCGCCCGAAGCGGCAGGGCAGCCCTGAAGCACCGCTTGCATGTCAACGGCATTGAGATTGACGGAGAGAAGCTGGATAAGGTTTACGAGGAGTTCCTCCGCCTGGCCGACCGCAAGAAGGAGGTAACCGACGACGATATCCTGGTGCTGGCTGGCGGCGACCGTGCCGAGACTCACAACGTGAAGCTCGACTACCTGCAGGTGACCACAGGCATGGGTGTGCGCTCGGTGGCCAGCATCGGACTGTGTATTGCCAACGAGCACTTTGAGGCTGCGGCCTCCGGCAACGGTCCTGTGGATGCGGCTATCAAGGCTCTCAAGCAAATCATTCGCCGCGAAATGACCCTCAAGGAGTTTACCATCCAGGCCATCTCGAAGGGCAGCGACGATATGGGCAAGGTTCACATGCAGGTGGAGTACGCCGGTCACGTTTATTACGGTTTTGGCGCCAACACTGATATAGTGACGGCCTCAGTGGAAGCATATATTGACTGTATAAATAAGTTTAAGTAAATGGGTCTTTCTCTGTTTGAAAAGATTTGGCGTGGCCATGTGGTACAGGAAGTTACTGACGGTCCCACGCAGCTATATATTGACCGCCTCTACGCTCATGAGGTGACGAGCCCGCAGGCGTTTGACACGCTGAGGGATAAGGGCATCAAGGTTTTCCGTCCGGAGAAGGTTATTGCCATGCCCGACCACAATACGCCTTCCGACCAGCAGGAGGTGATACACGACCCCGTGGGACGCAAGCAGGTGGAGACACTGAAGCGCAACTGCGAGGAGTTTGGCATACGCCACTTCGCCATGGGCACCAAGGACAACGGCATCATCCACGTGGTGGGTCCCGAGAAGGCCCTCTCGCTGCCGGGCATGACGATAGTGTGCGGCGACAGCCATACCAGCACCCACGGTGCAGTGGGCGCACTGGCCATGGGCATAGGCACCAGCGAGGTGGCTGAGGTGTTGGCCAGCCAGTGCATTCTGCAGCAGAAACCCAAGTCAATGCGTATCAACGTGGAGGGCAAGCTGCAGCCGGGTGTTACGGCCAAGGATGTAGCCCTTTATATCATGGCTCAGCTTACCACCAGCGGTGCCACCGGCTATGTGGTGGAGTACGCTGGCAGCACTATACGCAACCTAAGCATGGAGGGCAGGCTCACGCTCTCCAATCTGTCAATCGAGATGGGCAGCCGTGCCGGCATTATTGCCCCCGACGATACTACCTTTGCCTACCTCAAGGGCCGCGAGTATGCCCCCAAAGGCGAGGCATGGGACAAGGCCGTGGAGCAGTGGCGCCAGCTGAGGAGCGACGATGACGCCGTCTTCGACAGCGAGGTGACCTTCCGCGCCGAGGATATCAAGCCACGCATCACCTACGGCACCAACCCCGGTGCCGGCATCGCTGTTGACGAGGCTATCCCTGCCCTGGAGGATATTGCTGAGGCAGAGCGCAACGGCTTCCTCGCGCAGCTGGACTATATGCAGTTTAAGCCCGGCGAGAAACTGGAGGGCAAGCCCGTGGATTACTGCTTCCTCGGTGCCTGCACCAATGGCCGCATTGAGGACTTCCGAGCCTTTGCCAGTGTGGTGAAGGGACGCAGGAAGGCCGACAATGTGGTGGCATGGCTGGTGCCGGGCTCGTGGCTTGTAAGGCAGCAGATTATTGATGAGGGCATTGACAAGGTGCTGGAGGCTGCAGGTTTTGAGCTCCGTCTGCCGTCGTGCTCGGCCTGCCTGGCAATGAATCCTGACAAGGTGCCTGCAGGCAAGCTGGCCATCTCCACCAGTAACCGCAACTTCGTTGGACGCCAAGGCCCCGGTGCACGCACCGTGCTGGCTTCGCCGCTGACCGTGGCCGCCAGTGCCGTAACAGGCGTGATTACTGACCCTCGTAAACTCAAATGATATGGCAAAGGCTAAATTTAACATAGTACTGAGTACCTGTATTCCTGTCGCAATCGATAATTGCAATACCGACCTCATTATACCGGCACGCTATCTGGCCTCCACCACTCGCGACCCAAAGTTCTTCGGCGATGCCTTCATGCATGACCTTCGCTACGATAGCGAGGGCAAACCAGTGGCTGACTTCGTTATGAACAGGCCTGAGTTTTCAGAGGCTCCCCATGAGGGCGTTCATGAGATAATCGTGGCTGGACAGAACTGGGGCAGTGGCTCAAGCCGCGAGCACGCCGCATGGGCCATTGCCGGCTATGGGGTGAGGGTGGTGATATCTTCTTCGTTTGCTGACATCCACCGCAACAATCTGCTCAACTGCTTTGTGCTGCCCGTGGTGGTCAGCACAGATTTCCAGCAGGAACTGTTTAGGACCATTGCTGCCAATCCGCAGGCCAAGGTCAAGGTGGATGTGCCCAATCAGACGGTTACGAATATGGAGACTGGTCATAGCGAGCATTTTGAAATCAACGGCTACAAGAAATACTGCCTGATGAACGCCCTGGATGATATTGACTTCCTGCTGGAGAACCGCGACAAGATAGAGGAGTACGAAAACAGATAGATGGAACGCTACATCGAAATACTTGATACTACGCTGCGCGACGGCGAGCAGACGGAGAGCGTCAGTTTTCTGCCTAATGAGAAACTGACCATTGCCCGCGCCCTGTTGCAGGATGTTAAGGTTGACCGCGTGGAGGTCGCCTCGGCCCGTGTCTCCGAAGGCGAGAAGGAGGCCGTCAGCATGATTTGCCACTGGGCCAAGGGCGCCGGCATGCTGGATAGGGTAGAGGTGCTGGGCTTTCTTGACGGCGGCAGGTCGGTTGATTGGCTTGTGGAGTGCGGTTGCCGCAATATCAACCTGCTGTGCAAGGGGTCGCTGCGCCATTGCAGGTACCAGTTGCGTAAGTCTCCAGAGGAGCATATCGCTGACATCCTTACTGCCATCGAGTACGCCACCGGCAAGGGTGTGAACGTAAATGTATATCTTGAGGATTGGAGCAATGGCATGAAAGACTCGCCCGAGTACGTCTATCAGGTGATGGATGCGCTCAAGGATACGGCTATACGCCGCTTTATGCTTCCAGACACGCTGGGAGTGCTCAATCCACTGCAAGTGCTGGAGTTTGTACGCAAGATGGTGAAACGCTACCCCGAGGCTCACTTCGATTTTCATGCCCACAATGACTATGACCTTGCCATCAGCAATGTGCTGGCAGCGGTGTTGAGCGGATGCCAAGGTATCCACGCCACCGTCAATGGTCTTGGCGAGAGGGCGGGCAATGCCCCGCTGGCAAGCGTGCAGGCCATCCTTCATGACCAGTTTGAGGCACACACCAATATTGACGAGACCGCTCTCTTTCAGATAAGCCGTCTGGTGGAGAGTTATTCGGCCATCCCCATTTCGCCCAATCGCCCCATAGTGGGAGAGAGCGTTTTCACCCAGGTGGCCGGTGTCCATGCCGACGGTGATAACAAGCACAATCTCTACCAGAACAATCTCAAGCCTGAGCGCTTTGGCCGTAAGCGCGAGTATGCCTTGGGCAAAAACAGCGGCAAGGCCAATATTATCAAGAACCTCGACGCTCTTGGCTTGCAGCTTACGCCCGAGCAGACCAAGCTGGTAACCGAACGTATCACTGAGCTGGGCGACCGCAAGGAGATAGTCACACCCGATGACTTGCCTTTTATCGTCAACGATGTCATCAAGCACAATACTGACAGCAACAAGGTCAAGCTCGTCGGTTATATGGTATCAACGGCACGTTCCCTGCGCAGCTATGCTTCGCTGCGCATAGAGGTTGATGGGGTAGAGTATGAGGCAGCATCCACAGGCGACGGCCAGTATGATGCATTCGTGAAGGGACTGCACAAGATCTATGCAGAGAAGCTGCACCGCGAATTTCCCGTACTGACTAATTACTTCGTAACCATTCCTCCGGGCGGTCGCACTGATGCCCTGGTCCAGACGGTTATCTCATGGGAGTATAAAGGCAAGTCGCTGCGCACTCGTGGCCTTGATGCTGACCAGACCGACTCTGCTATTAAAGCTACAATAAAAATGCTTAATGCCATTGAAAACATGTAATTTAAGTATATGAGAAATTTGCTGCATCTTTTTCTTGCAATGCTTGTCCTTGCTGCTTGTGGCGGCGGTAAGTCTGACGGCACAGACGGAAGCGATTCGCTGGCTGACAGCACAATTGACTCCACCCTTTTGGGTGATAATGAGGACTCTCTGATAGCTGAACAGCCCGTGTCAAAGGCTGCCGATGGCGTGTTCTACGATTTCATTGCTTCATTCTGTCAGAACAGCAGATACCAAAAGAAACGCATCCAGTTTCCCCTCCTCCGCACAGTCAATGGCGAGGAACAAAACATTGAAGAGAAGCAGTGGCGGTTCTCCAAGTTGCATTTCAGCAGCGATGCATACACGGTATTCTTCTCTTCATTCAAGGAATTGGAACTCGAGAAGTCCAAGGACGTGGAGAAGGTCACCGTCCAGTGGTTTGAGATGGAGAAAGACAAGGCCAGCAACTATAACTTTGAGAAAATTGACGGACAGTGGATGCTGATGTCTATTGACGAGCACTCTATAGAGCAAGAACCAAATGGCGATTTCCTGCGGTTCTACTCAGCCTTTGCTGCCGACCCCTCTTTCCAGGCAGAACATTTGGCAGAGACCATAGTCTATGATGGTCTTGATCCCGACGATGATGATGAGTTTGATGCCCATTTCGTGAAGAATCACAAGATTACCGCTGCCAGCTGGAATGAGAACCTTTTGCCCATCTTGCCATCGCAGGATTTCTCAAACATCGATTTCGGCCAGGACCTGGAAAACTCTGCCGAGAGGGTCGTCTCGCTCGAGGCTCCAGGCTCCGGATTCACCAGCCGCATATATTTCCGGCGCAGCGAGGATACCTGGCAGCTTTACAAAATAGAAAACTACTAAGGCGATGCTCACCATACAGGAAAATTATTCATTAAAGGAGCATAATTCCTTTGGCCTGGATGTCAAGGCTCGCTATTTCGTAGAGTATGAGAGTGAGGATGACCTGGTGCAATTCCTTGCTCAGACCGACACCACATCCACACGGCTCTTTCATATCGGCAGTGGCAGCGACCTACTCTTCACCCGCGACTTCGATGGCTATCTGCTCCATTCGGCCATCAAGGGAATAGAGGTTCTCGAGGACAAAGGCGATAGCGCAGTCCTGAAGGTTGGCGCAGCTGTGATATGGGACGAGTTAATAAAGTGGACAATCAACAACGGCTACTATGGCCTTGAAAACATGTCGCTTATCCCATCGGAGGTCGGTGCTGCTGCCGTGCAGAATATTGGTGCCTATGGTGTCGAGGTCAAAGACTACATCCAGTCAGTAGAGTGCGTTGATTTGCATGACGGCCGCACAGCCCGCTTTTTTAATGAGGAGTGTAAATTCAGTTACCGTCATAGTATTTTCAAGGACCAGTGGCGTGGACGCTATGCCATCACCAAGGTCGTTTTCTCCCTGCCTACCCGGTTTGTACCAAACCTGCAGTATCGTGGTCTGAGGGAACTGCCTCTGGAGGGCCTTACAGCCCAGGCCGTGCGCAATAAGGTCATAAGCCTGCGTCAAGGCAAGCTGCCCGAGCCTGCCGTGCTGGGAAACGCCGGTAGCTTCTTCCTCAATCCCATCGTTTCCGTGGACAAGTATGAGGCCTTGCTTCAGCAATATCCCGACATGCCGCACTTCCCGGTACCGTCGTCTTCCGACAGCGACGATACAGGCCAGTTTGTCAAGGTTCCGGCAGCATGGCTTATTGAGCGGGCAGGCTGGAAAGGAAAGAACATCGGCAGGGCAGGGGTCTATGAACTTCAGCCTCTCGTGCTGGTCAATCGCGGCGGTGCAACCCCTGATGAGATTGTAACTCTGGCAGCAACGATTATAGATGATGTAAACCGCAAATTCGGCATCACCCTTAAGCCGGAGGCCATATATATATAATAATTGCTGCCCGCTAAAAATAATTTTCAGCGTCGTAAAGGTGCTTGTTGTTTAATTTTTCTGCTTATATAACGAAGCTGGGCTTACTTTTTGTAGCTGTTGCTCATATAGCGATTATTTCATATTGCATCCCGCTATCTAAGTTTACTATCATACGCCCCGTCGCTGTACGCGAGGAAATCCATATTTATTTCCCCAGAGGTTACTGGACAGCAATAATATGTTATATTATATATGTTTCCAAGTCCAGACTTGGGGACTATAATATCTATAACCAAAACCTATAACCTTCTGTAATTGGATAAGCTTAAGGGATTGAAAGCACCTTCAAAATGTTTTATCCTGAAAGGTTCTTCCGTGCCCACCACCGAAATAACGTCAAAGCGGACAGGCCCCCTGACATCATTTCTTTGCACGTAGGCATTAGCGGCAGAAATAATGTTGCGTATCTTTTCGTCCGTCACAGACTCCTCAGGTTCCCCGAAGGAGTCAGAGCGTCGAGTCTTCACTTCAACAAATACAACAGTGCCGTCCTTCGAGGCCACAATGTCAATGTCCCTATGCCCAACCCTGTAGTCTCGGTCTAATATGCTATACCCCTGCATGATGAGATGTCGCGCAGCCACAAGCTCTCCCAGTTTTCCCAAATCATTATGTAGTGCCATGCTTTCTCCTTAGTTTAGTGAGTTGAAAATTTGTTAGTCATCTTTCTGTCGCAACAGTGTGTCGCGCGGTTTTCCCGCACAGTTCGGCAGCGCCGTCTTTCCGTTGAGTGTGCCGCGCATTCCGGCTGCGCGGGCCCACCTCTGGGACTTGGCAGCTTCCGCATTTTTCAAAAAAGCAAGGCTCCGCAGCGTGATGCTGCGGAGCCTGTCCAAGATGGCGGATACCTACTCTCCCGCGAATGCAGTACCATCGGCGCGGGCGGGCTTAACTTCTCTGTT
>CADAJV010000028.1:0-17968 GCA_902788275.1 uncultured Bacteroidales bacterium
CACGGAGTTAAAACTTTTTTCAAGGGGATTAGATTAAACTTAGGCAATGATCACGCGAAAGACTCGGAATAAAAGTCTCATGTCTATTCTAATCAACGCAGTTATGCAATAAACATACAACTAACGCAGTCAGAATTGGCTGCATTATGAGTAATCTGTGCCAACATCTATATCATTACCCTTATTTATTCCGGATGGGCTCCTTTTCCTTTGGAAGAAATCGCCATTCATGAGTATGCACACCACATACATGAAACAGAAATACGCCGTTCTTGTAGGGAACGGGCTCATGGGTCAGAGTTCCAACGAATATATACTGCCCTTTGCTATAAAGCCACAGCAACAGGACTATTTCCGTTTCTTCCGAGAGAAGTCCTTATAAAGTATTATCAACACTTACTCTAAAACGCCCATTACTACAGCCGGATGAAGATCTTGCGGCGATAGAGGATGAAGCCTACGAGCCAACAGAAGAGGACGTTGACGAATGCAAAAGCGAGGTCGCCACCCTGCTCGCCAAAGATAGGAGCAAAGATGCCGTTAAATAGCCAGTCCCATAGAGAGACATCATTGACCGTTAAGCTTTGAGCATTGAGGATTGAGGATTGAACATTGACTTTTATCAACTCCAAGGGCCAGAGGATGCCCTCGCTCAGGAGGTAGAGAAACAGGGGGTTGGCGCCAAACACACTGAAGAACTTGCCAACACGCACGCCGCGCTGCCTAACGTCAAGAATCTCTATCAGCACTCCCAGCATCAGCGACGCCGCTCCGCAGGTTATCATTACAAACGTGGGCGACCATATCTTCTTGCTGATAGGACACACTCCGCTGAGCAGGAAGCCGGAGAGGAGCAACAGGGAGCCATAGAAAAAGAGCCTACCCCCGGCCCCTCCCGAAAGGAGGGGAGAAAGAGATGCCTTATTATCCTGACGGGGTAGGCACATTGCCGCCATCCAGAAGCCGAGCATGGTGTGGGCGATGGCGGGAATGGTGCTGAGGATGCCTTCGGGGTCGATGCCCATATCATTGCACATATGGGACTCGCCGAGGAGGGCGCGGTCGACGATGCCCAGTATATTCTCAGGAGTGCGGTCAAAACCGTGACCACACAGCAGCAGGATGAAGTAGCCTGCCAGCAGTGCGACTATGACATAGGGGAACCGCTTGTGGTTGATATACAGCGCTGCAAGGGCGCAGACACCATAGCACACACCGAGGCGCACGAGGACTCCGGTGAAGCGCATCTCGGAAAAGATGGACAAAATATCGCCGCCGCTATCAAGGGTGAAGAGCAGGCTGCCCAGCAGGTCGAACGCCCAACACACCAGGATGAGGCCTACGGCGCGGACGGCTATCCTGCGCAGCGCACGCCCCGTGGGACGAAAATCATACTTGCGCAGCGAGAGCCAGGTGGTCATGCCCATGATGAAGACGAAGAAGGGAAAGGCTGTGTCGGCAAGGGTGAAGCCTATCCAGGGGGCATGGTAAAGCTGGGCATAGTGATAGCCGGAGCAGGTGTTGAACACTATCATTCCGACTATGGTGATTCCGCGCATCACGTCGAGAGCCAAGATTCGGTTGGCGGAAAAGAGCATGTTTATTTTGATATTTAGTTGACTAGTTAACAAGTTGACGGAGCCCGCTCTAACTCCCCCTCAGGGTGAGAGACAGAGGAAGGCTCAGAAAAAAAAGCATAGGGTGGCCCACTCGCCTTAGGAGGTGCGCCACCCTATAATATAAATTATGGTGTATGCTTACTTGTTCTTACGGAACTTGGTGTCGGCCTGCTTAAGGATGAAGGGCTTCCACTTTGCCACGAGCTCACGCGCAATGGCCACTCCGTCACCTTCAGGCTCTGAGGGGAATTCGCCGATGCAGTCCTTCCACCACTTCTCCTCGAAGTCGGTGATGGTCTTCTGTGCTTCCTTCTCTTCCTTCTCGCCAAACTCCTTGCCCTCTATCATAGCCTTGTTGACGGCTGCAAAGAATATCTTATAGCGCTGCGCATAGAAGGAGCCTACAAGGCCGTTCCACTGACGGGAGGCATAGTCGTTGAGAAGGGCTGCCTTCTCGCCCCATGTGGTGAGGAGGTTACGGGCGTTCTGCTCGTAATACTTAATCTCGGTGGAGTCGGTGCCGCCTTTGGCGCGTGCCTCTTCTATCCACTTACCCATAAGGAAGGTGCGCTGGGTTGCGCAGAGGCGGTCAACGTCTTCCATGAGGTTGAGCATGCGGCGCTCAAGCACCTGCATCTCCTGGAAGTCACCCTTCTTGTAGGCTGCCTTGTAGGCTGCAAACACGGGCAGGGAGTAATTGCCCAGAAGCTGGCGGGTGAAGTTAACTACATCGAGTTGATAGTTCTGAGCGGTGCTCTTGCCCTTGAGCATGAGCTCTACGGCGTCGAGGAGGTCCTTGTTGTCGTACTTGATGGTGGTGTTGCGATAGTAGGTGCGATACTTGTTGTTGCTCTCGCCCCACTTGTCAGCCATGAAGGGACGGACGTTAATCTGGGGGCATTGTCCCGGATGGTCAGCCTCCGTATAGACTGTCTCGCTCAGCAGCTTCCATGCGGCGCGGATGTTGGGATCCTGACTGTTGGAACGCTCGTCGGCCACGTGCTCAATCCACTTGGCCACGTCCTTGGTCTGCTCAATTTCCCAAGCCTTCTCAAAGATGTACTCATACATAAAGGTGTTGCAGTCGAAGCCCTCGAGGGTGGAGCCTACGCCTACGAAGTTGGAGCCACCGTTCTTATAAGTATTCTCAATGCGGTCATTGACGGTCTGGATATTGCCAGAGAGGCTGGTGTTGCCGCCGAAGTTGCCGAGGTAGCACCATACATAGGGCACGCCGTAGTACTTGTCGGTCTTCTGCCAGATCTCGGTATTCTCGCAGTAGTAGTCGAGCAGGATGGAGCGCTCCTTGGGATAGGAGGTGATATACTTGCGGATACGTGCGCAGGAGTCGCCGGGCTCACCATACTTGGCCACGTCGCCGTCCTTGTTCTCGCGTACGCCCCAGTCGCGCCACTCATTGTAGAAGAGCCATGTCATCTGGAGCCAGATGGCCTTGGGGTCAGCCTTCTTGAGGTTCTCGAAGGTCTGCTTGCCCTGGCGGGCGAGGTAGTCAGACTTGTATGAGGGAGGCTCAAGCTCATTAAAGAGGTCGAGGCCATAGACGTGGTCGGTGCCGTAGGTCTTGATTTCCTCGTCGAGGAAGAGCTTCTGAATCTGCGGATAGAGCTTGTCTTCAGGATCAAGGTAGGAGCAGGCATACTGGTCGGAGTAGCCAGACCAAGCACCTATCTTGGTGATCTTGGCATTGGGATAGTATTTAGCCAGTTCGGCGGGCACGTGGCCGGCGAAAGCGGGCAGCACGGGGCGCATGTTGAACTCACGCTCACGGGCAACGATCTTCTTCTGGAGCTCCTCCTGGTCGTTGAGCCATGACATGGGCACTGCCTTGATGGCACCCTCCTGTCCGGGCCAGTAGTCAATGTTCATCATGCGGTGCCAGGGCAGATGGGCAGGACCGGTGAAGTAGGCACGCACCTCCTCGTCGGAGAGGCCCATCTTCATCCACACCTTGCGCCAGATGCTCTCCTGACCGGTAATAGCCAACGGGAGATTGATGCCATTGAGGGCCATCCAGTCAATGAAGTGCTCCCAATCCTTCCAGTTCCACCACGGCATGGTATAGCCGAAGGTGCAGTAGTTGAGGAAGAAGCGCTCCTTTACCCGGGCATTGATGGTGACGGTCTCCTGCAGAGGCACGATAGCCTTGGGGGCATCGAACTTCTCGTCAACAAACCAGCTGACTACAGTGTTACAGTAGTACTTAAGGTAATAGTTGAGGCCTACGGCCATGGAGTTGGCGTTGTTACCGCCCACGATGAGCTTGCCGTTCTGGGTGGAGAGCTGGAAATAATCGCCAGTCTTCTTGGCAGGCAGTTTCTTGCCCTCAATCTGCTGGGACAAGTTAGGCAACAGTCGGCCCACAAGGCCGTTGAATGCTGTGATGTCATCGGCCATCACTCCAAGCGTGAGCACAAGGCTCAGTGCTAAAGCAAAAATCTTTTTCATTCTTAAGGTAACGTTTAAATTTTTAGAGTTTAAAAATATTTGAAAGTTTGAAAGGTGCACAAGCGTTTTAGTTTGAAAGCCGAAGGCTTCGCGAGAAATTGCTCTTTCGAGCAAAGCTCTCTTTGAACGAACGGCTCACCAGTGATTACGCCCTGGCGCGGACTGGCTTAAATGAGTCGTGGGACCGTAGTGGCAAAGTTCGAAAGTAGCGCAAGCGTTTTAGTTGCCGCTTCGCTCTCACTGCTCTTTGATATCATCACCGGCTTCGCCGACAGCCGATGAGCAATTCGCGACACCTGCGGCGTTCGAGAGTTGTCGGACTTGGCATCTATACCACTAACCTATAACCATTCAAGGCGCTCGTCATAAAAGGAGGCGCAGGGGCGAAAACAGATAAGTCCGTATTGCGTATCCCTGCGCCTTAAACCCATTTTCGGGGCGAAGTTAATAAAAAAAAATATATATGACCCAATTTTGTGCATAAATAATAGCATTTTGCCACTTTTTCGCTGAATAAATATATACAACACTCAGATACAAAAACACACACCTTCCCGTGGGACACTTGAGAATTGAAACATGCCGCCCGTTCATGACTATAAAATAAATGGTTATAGGTTAATGATTATAAACAGTTTACGGCTAAACTTTCGAACTTTTCAATCTCAAACCTCAAATTCTCCCTATATCTCCAAAATTATTAGAGATTAAACTTCCGGACTTGGCATCTCTCTAACCATAAACCGTAAACTATAGTTTATGGTCGGCGCAGTGTTTTTTTGGGATTTTTTCTTTCTTAAGAAAGGAAAAATAGGTATCTTTGCAAACTGAAAACGCATAACTAGAAGACATTGCTTACCTCTCTGATATATTTTTCCCTTGGCAGGCTGTCGGTGTGCACCCCTCTGCTGACTCTGATGTCGTCGGAATATGGTGACGACAATATTGTGTTCTACGGATGGGATGTGGTGGATTACTACTATCGTTTTTTCAAGAATTTCTACGATGCCTACTCTTGGCAGATACGCACCAGCTATGCCCTGGTAGTATTCTGCCTGATATTTATGTTCTTCCTGTTCATTATGTTTAGCATCAGGGTTCAGGTCAGGAGGTATAAGAATGTCAAGACTAACGAGTTGGAGGAGCGGTTTGCCGACCCTTTCAGGGAGGTGATGATGGAGTTTGAGCCTCTGATGCCCTCGCAGGTGGAAGAGATATGTAATTACCATACCATGCAGTTTGCACAGCACGACTCGATGCATTTCCTGAAGCTGCTGATCAAGCTGCGCCAAGAACTGCAGGAGGTTATCTATATCCCCAACATGCAGGTGCTGGCCATGGTGTGCGGGGTGAAGGCATACATTGAGGTTAACCTGAACAAGAACCGCAAGGTGTTTGAGATGATGCAGTATCTGACGATGCTCAACATCAGGGTGTCGGAGGGCTGTCTGGCTAACTATGTCAACCACCGCAACATGAATATACGCCACATGGCGCGCATGAGCTACATGATGTGTTCTGACATGGAGCCCTACCGCTACCTGGTGGAGGATTTGAATGAGCCTATTGCGGCCTGGCGCATCATGACGCTCCATCAGCTGATGGGCTGGCTGCAGGCCTGCGAGAAACGTATGCCTAACTTTATCACTCTGGTGCCGCGCATAGAAAACGGCAAGACGGCTGCTTTTGTGATTGAGGAGATGGCCTACTGGGGCAGCGAGGACGAGAAGAGCAAACTGGACACCTTCTTCACCGACGAGCGCTATGAGTGCCGCTCGGCAGCCTTCAAGGCGGTGGCCATGCTGCGCGACAGCAATCAGGAGCAGGAGATGGTGGACACTTTCCCTGCACAGCCCGAGCCGCTGAGGCGCGAGATTCTGAGGGCCGTGTATGCCATCAGGTCGGGCAGGCAGGTTGACTTCTTCAGCGAGGTTTACCACACCACGGCCTCCAAGGAGACTCGCGAGATAGCCTTGACGTGCCTCTACGACTACAGCGAGGATAGCCGAAGGCTGTTTGAGCACCTGAGATTTGAAAACAATGAGCAGGACCGCACGCTGATTGACCAGATTGACTCCTTTAACCTGCTCAATCAGATTAGAAGCTACAACTGATTACCGAGACTCATGGATATTAACACTTTATTAACCTTCTACGGCTATCTGATTTTCTTCTATAGCCTGGGGCTGATTCTGTCGTATGTCATTCTGCTGATGATGGCCTACAAGTACACCTCGGGCTACAATCACTGGAGCGACGACTACATGAGGCGCGTGGTGGACTACAGCCCCTACACGCCGGGAGTGTCAATAGTGGCTCCGGCTTATAATGAGGAGGTTACCGTGGTGGACAATGTTAACTCGCTGCTGAAGCAGGACTACCCCACCTTTGAGGTGATTATCATTAATGACGGCTCGAAGGACAAGACGCTGGAAAAGCTGATAGAGAACTTCGACCTTGTGGAGGTGCCGTACGAATATGAATATAAGGTGAACTGCAAGCCTTTCAAGCGCCTCTTTAAGTCCACCAACGTGAAGTATGAGCGCCTGGTGGTTGTGGACAAGGAAAACGGCGGCACCAAGGCCGATGCCGTAAACGGCGGCCTCAACGTGGCTCAGTACCCCTATTTTATCAATACTGACGTAGACTGCATCCTGGCCCACGATGCCATATACCATTGTATCTTCCCTGTGCTGCTGGACAACAAGGTGATAGCCGTGAGCGGCACCATGAGCATGAGCAACGGCTGCAACATAGAGGAAGGCGAGATAGTAGAATTCCGTCCACCCAGCAAACCGCTGCCGCTATTCCAGGACCTGGAGTATAAGCGCTCGTTCCTGGTGGGCAAGATGGGATGGAGCTACATCAATGCGCTGCCCAATGTGTCGGGCGGCTATGGGCTGTTTGATACGCATGTGGCTATTGCCGCCGGCGGCTACGGCACCGACTCGTTTGCTGAAGATATGGATATGCTATGGCGCATGATAGGATACTGCTGCGATTTCAACCGGGAATACCGCGTAGTGCAGGTGCCCCACACATGCTGCTGGACCGAGGGCCCCTCAACGCTGAAGGTGCTCTTCCGCCAGCGTGTGCGCTGGGGACGCGGACTGATACAGCACGTGATGCGACACCGGCGCATGCTGCTCAACCCCCACTACAAGCGGCTGGGCATGATTACCTTCCCCTACTGCCTGATCTTTGAGTTTCTGGCACCCATCATTGAATATATCGGACTGCTGACACTGCTCTACCTTATGTTTATTGGCGGCATCAACTGGGACACCTTCTGGGTGGTGCTGCTGTCCATCTATACTTTTGCCATCGTGATATCTGTCTTCATAGTGTTCTACGACTACGCCCTAGGCGGCAGTTACACACAGACGCGCAACTACAACCGCCTAATACTGGCAGGTATGCTGGAGCCCGTTTTCTACCATCCACTGGTTACCCTGTGTGCCATCAGAGGCTATTTCAACTACATTATAGGCAGCGCCGCCGTATGGGGCGAGATGACTCGCACCGGCGTGAAGAAGAGAGCCAAGGAGATGAGCCACTCCGACATTGTTCAGGACAAGATACAACAGCATGGCGGGTCCACCGAGATTAAGGGCGGATGGGGCGACAGAATAAACGTATAAGCGAGGTCTGACCACATACACACACAACACACATAATAATGTCATCTATAAAACGTTACATAACACTACTGTTACTGGCCTGCATACTGCAGTTGCCCGTCATAGCTGACACAAAGCACACTCCCGAGTACTATGACCAAAATGTACGCTCGCTATTCAAGAGTGGCAAGTGGCATGAAGGTAAGCGAATCCTCAACGAGGGAATGAAGACCTACAGTTTCTTCTCCAACCTCAATGAGCTCAACGGCTGGTATTTCTACCACTTCAAGAAATACGACCAAGCCCGCTTCTACCTCATCCGCGCCCTGCGTCATGACAACAGCAACCAGCATGCCCGTGAGTTGCTGGTGTATGTAGAAGAGGAGACCAAGAACTATTCCAGCGCCATATGCTATGTCAACGAATTGCTGGAAGTGGAGCCTTATGCGCTCATCTGGTGGCGGCGTAAGATAAAGCTATACCGGATGCAAGGCAACCAGGACGAGGCCGACCGTCTGCTGGCACGCCTCAGAATTATCTATCCCAATGAGCAGCAGGTAATGATAGACGTGGCCTACCAATTAGAGACCAAATATCGCGAAGCCCGCAAGGCCGGCAACGTGCCGGAACAGATACGCCACCTGCGCGAGCTCATCAAGCTGCAGCCCAAGGAAGAGGAGTTCTATCTGGTGCTCAGCAATCTGCTTCTGCAGACAGGCCACACCGAGGAGGCTGCCGAGGTAGCTGGCCAGGGAGCCGCCGCCCTGCACGGCAATGTGACACTGGTCAAGAAGAAAACCTCCATACTAACCGACGCCGGCCGCTACACCGAGGCTCTGAGCTATATCAAGAGCTGTCAGCAGATTTACCGCTCTGCATGGCTGGCCGGATATTACAAGGAAATACAGCTGGAGGCTGCACGGGCCGCCCAACAGAACGATGCCTACTCGCTCTACGCCAAGGTTTATGCCACCAACCCGTCGGCCGAATCATTGGACTTCCTTATCAACACCGCCATAGCCCGCGGCTACTATGAGGACGCATTGGCATATCTGCGTGATGCCCGCAAAGGCAGGGGCGAAACGGAAGATGTTCTCTATAAGGAATATATAGTCAACCAGCGGCTGGGCAACAAGACCGCTGCCAACAACCTGCTGGAGAAACTCTACTACAAGAATCCCCGTAACACCGATGTGGCTGACCTATACACCCGCATACGCCTGGATTGGGCTGCCGCCATGATGGACCAGGGACAGTATGCCGAAGCTGTCGGCAACCTCACCTTTGCCTACGAAAACTCACCCGACAAGGAGGTGCGCCGCGCCGCCCTGACCCGACTCTACAACTGCTACCTGCTCAATCGTGACTACCAGAATGCAGTCGCCACACTGGAGAAGCTGAACGCCGATAAGGACTATAAAGCCTACATCACCCAGAAAGCCTTGCTAACCAGCCTGCAAGGGCGCACCAAGGAAGCCCTGACCCTGCTTAGCAAAAGCTACGATGCCGCCACCGACCCTCAGACGCGCGACAACATAGCCACCGCCTATGAGGAAATGGCCACACCATACATAAAGAAACTAATAGAGATTGGCGCCACCCAGCAAGCCTACGATGTGGCAGCGCAGGCCGTAGAGATATGCCCCAGGTCTGCCGACCTTCTGCGCATGGCCATCACCACCTCCAGCCTGCTAAATAAACGCATGGCATACATCAACTATGTAGCCAAGGCCCGTGCCAACTTCCCCGAAGACCCCGAGTTCATAGCTAAGGAGGCCGCCATCTACACCATGAGCAAAGAGTATGACAAGGCTCTGAGCATAATTCGTCCACAACTGGACATCTATCAGGGCGACAGCACCCTGATAGGAGCCTTCTCTGAAAACAGCGAGCTCAGCGCCCTGGCCCTGCGCAAGGAAAAAAAGCACCAGGAGGCCATGGCTGTGGTGGACACTGCCCTGGTCTTTGACCGCACCAACCATTCGCTGCTATATACGAAGGGACTCCTTTTTGAGGACCTCAAGCAGTATGACTCCGCCTATGTCTATCAGAGATACCAGGATATGACCCTTGAGGACTTCCAGCAAACCAAGCGCAAACTCAATGAACTGCTCAACAAGACCTACAGCCAGGAACTCTACATAGAGTATCAACAAGCACGCCCCGGCGCCGAAGATGCCATAACTGGCAATGCCACGCTGAGCTACACCCGCAAATATCCCATCAACCAATACACTGGCACCCTTAACTATGCCGGACGCGACGGAACAGCCGATGACGACAACTCCACCGACCTCACCGAGGGCGGCGTCGGCCTTCAGTTAGTGGCCGGCTGGCAGCATCAGTTCAAGCCTGGCCTCACCGGCAAGGCAGAACTAGGCATAGCCAACAAGTATTTCCCCCAGATTACAGCCAAGGTAAGCGCGCAGAAGGACCTGCGCAACGACTGGACAGCAGGGCTGGCCCTCAGCTATCGCCGCGTACAGAGCTACCACGGAGTGTACGGATGGAAGACAATCGACAACGGGCAAGGCGGCAGCATCAACGAATACCAGCGGCTGGGCTGGAAAGAAAAATATCTTAACATGCTGGATCTGGGTGCCAATGCCAGCAAGACCCTTGAACACTTCACCCTAACCGGAGGAGCCGATGTATTCCTTCTTGACATGAAGAATATCTATTTCAATGCCCAACTCAAGGGAGCCTTCTTCCCCGTGCTGGGTGATCGTAGCAACATTTTTGCCGCCTGCGGCATAGGCACCGCACCCGCTACCACTCTCATCGACCGCTCGTTGCCCGCAGGCTTTGACCATATCAACACCAACGTAGCCCTGGGCGGACTCTATATTTTCAATCAGCATGTCAGCCTTGGACTCACCGGCGAGTGGTACACCCTCTACGACCAAAGTGAAGGCATCTATACCGGTCTCTACGAAAGCAAACCAACCATAACCTCCAGCTACAAAAACTATTTCTATGTCCATATACAAGTTATCATATCCTTCTAACCTGGCTGGACTGCTCGCCGCCCTGTTCTTCTCCCTTTTAGCCATGCCGTTGGCATCATGCACCGCGGCTAAGAGTTTTGAACAGTACGACAAGTTCTGCATCATCCAGAACACAGAGACCCCCTCCAACGAGCACTGGGCGCACTATCTATATACCCACATGGACCGCCGCTGCCAGCTACCCGCACTGCTGAGCGAGCGCAACACCCCGGGCGCCAATACCCTGATAGTCAAAATCAACTTCGACCCCACCATGGCCGACAGTTATCAGGTGGACTACACCGCCAGTGAGATAATCCTCAGCGCCGGCACCAAAGAGCTCATGCTGTGGCTGTGCTATCAGTTTATCTCTAAGGTGGCCGAAAACGACAACCGCTTCAATGCTACCGACTTGCCCCCCGCCTCAATAGAAATTGACAATATCAGGGGCCGGATGCCCTTTGAATTTCGCGGCATCGCCTCGCCTGGCAACAGTCAGGAAGACCTCTTCGGCATTGCCGCCTCACACAACGTAGATTACCATTGGGCCCTGTGGGGACACAATCTTCGCAAGATAATCAAGCGCAGCAGCATCAAGGCAGGTAAGGATATATATGCCGAAATCAATGGCCAGCGTGACACCACCCAGCTATGTTTCAGCAGCCAGGCCCTTTACAACATCATTGAGGACTACATTGCCGACCAGTGGGGCGAAGGTACAGCCAATGCGCCCGACCGTTTCACCATCATGCCTATGGACAACCGTCACGCGTGCACATGCCCCCTCTGCATCGAAGCCGGCAATACCTCCACCAGCGCTACCCCTGCTGTTACCAATATGGTAGTCCGCCTGGCCAAGCGATTTCCACGCCAGCAGTTTTTTACCACCGCCTATCTCACCACCAGCAAGCGCCCAGCCCAGAAGCTGCCTGATAACGTCGGCGTGATAATCAGCGCCATGGACCTGTCCATGACCTACGACTTCAAGTCCTCGCCCGAGTTCAGCGACTTTGACTCCAACATCAAGGCTTGGCAGCAGCTGACCCCCACCATATATATATGGGATTATGCACGCAACTTCGACGACTACCTCACTCCCTACCCCTGCCTCAGTATCATGCAGCAGCGCATACTCTATTATCAGCAACTCGGAGTGAAGGGCATCCTCATCAACGGCAGCGAAGATAAATACTCTACCCTCGACGACATGCAGACAGCCACCATCCAAGCCCTGCTCACTAATCCAGAACTGGACATCGACAAATATACCCGTACCTACCTTCACCGCTTCTATCCCAAGACTGCAGACATTATAGGCGACTACTATTCGCAGCTGGAAGACAAGGTAAAAGAGCAGAATATCGTCCTGCCCTACTATGGCGGCATAGAGGACGAACTTACCTACATAGACATCAGCGACTTCGAGACTTTCCGCACCACCCTCGACAGTCAGGCAAAGCAGACCAAGGGCGAGGAACGCACACGGCTTAACAAGATGCTCACCGCCCTCAGTTTCACACCACTTGAGGTAATGCGTCTGAAAGACAATCCCGTGAGTCTGGACAAGGCCGCCGAGCAGCTGGAAATCCTCAGTGGCTATGAAGCCTTTGCCGATATGCAGGAGAGCAAAGAGGCCCTCGGCAGTCTGGAAACCTACATAGAACAATGGAACGACGATGCTCAAAACGCCACGCCCAATCCCCTGCAAGGCACCACCATCAAGGCTAATGACAAGGAACTCGATGCACAGTGCAGTAAGCTAACTGATGGCAGAATGGGCTTCTATACCGACTACCACACTTGCTGGGTTGTACATAAGGGTCAATGGCAGCTGACCTTGCCCCCACACAAGTCAGGCTCCAGCACACTGACACTGTCGCTGCTCGTAGCACCAGCGTGGCACATCTGGCTCCCTCAGCAGATACAGGTTGCCCAGGGCGACAAGATCATAGCTACATGGACTACTCCATCCACCCCTACAGACAAGAGCATCCTATACCGCAAATTCGTAGAGATTGACATCAGCCCGGCTGACAAGAACTCCCCCATCACCCTGCAGATGACACCCGTAAATCAGGAACGCGCCACCATAGCCTGCGATGAAATAACAGTACATTAGTTGACACTTCTTTAACTCCTAAATCTTAAACCTTGAAACGATTACTCTACATATTTATTATTACGGCTACGGCAATAAGTTCAGGTCTTGGCCTTAGCTCGTGTCGCAAAGAGGTAGGCACCACAGCCATCTTCATTCTCGATTCCATACGCCATTACTACCCCATCGTGATGGGCGAGGAGATTAGCATGATCTATCGCGTAGCCAATATCGGCAAAGAGCCACTGGTCATTACCGACATCCAGCCCTCATGCGGTTGCATAGTGACCGATGGCAATATAGAGGGCATCATCCCACCAGGCGATGAGGGCAAGCTGTCCTTCACCTTCGATACCAATAAGAATGTAGGTTACGTACGCCACACCATACGCATCTATGGCAATATCGCCCCCAATGGCATGGCACAGATGACCTTCGACTGCAACGTAGTGCCATCCACCAACTCTTCTGTTGACTATGAAGAAAACTACTATGAACGACATGCCCGCGAGCTGGCACTCAAAGGCTTGATAGATGGCGGGCAGGGACAAAAAGGCTACTTCACCGACGAAGGCGGCAGCGATAGAAAATATGACAGATATTTTCTGCATAATGCTCCAAAGAGATAACAACACACCTTTCACACACATACAACAGACAATATGGCAAACATAGACTATAGCAAGCTGAATGCCCTGCTCGTTGATGACGTAGTCCTCAACATCAAGGTAGCAGAAAAAATGATAAGCCCATTCAACTTTCAGGTACGCACTGCAAGCAATGGCGAGCAAGCCATCAAGGCTATCGCCGAGCGTCAACCAGACATCATCCTGCTGGACCTAATGATGCCCATCATGGACGGATTTGAAACACTGCGCCGCATTCGTGCCGGCGAGGCTGGCGACCCTAACGTCGTGGTAATCATCCTCTCCGCACTCAATTCGGAGAAAGACATCATCCGCGGTATGAACCTTGGTGCCAACGATTTTATCACCAAGCCCGTAATAATGCAGCGACTCAACAATGTGATAGAGAAACACCTGCTGGAGAAATTCAAAGATTAACAACCAAACATTAAAAATATGGATGAAATAGATTATTCCAAAATAAAGATTCTTATTGCCGACGATGTTATGCTCAACATCGTGCTGGTAAAGAAAGCCCTCAGTGGTCGTCCTTATCAGATACGCACTGCAAGCAATGGCCAACAGACTCTGCAAGCCATAATCGAGGAGCAGCCCGACCTGCTCCTGCTGGACCTTATGATGCCAGGCATCAACGGCTTTGAGGTTATCCGCAAGATTCGCGCCGGCGAATGTGGCAATCCCGATGTACGCATCGTCATTCTGTCAGCCCTTTCCACCGAGGAAGACAAGGTGAAATGCTTTAATTTAGGTGCCAATGGCTATGTGACCAAGCCCATACTGATTCCGCGTCTGCTTGAAACAGTAAACGAGCAAGTAGAAATTATTGCTGCAAATAAGAAGGGATAACCCATATATAATATAATGTACGCGCGCATAGCCCTTTTGTTCATCGCCTTGTTCGTAGCCCTGCCGCAAGCCGTCAATTCCGACAATTACCTCGGGATTGACGATGAGTGCTTTCGACTATTCATGACAGGAGGCCAGCATTTCGACACTGGCATAGCCTATGCCGATTCCCTTGAGTCACGCGCACGGAAAATAGGCGAAAAACGCTCCATTGTACTGGCAGAACTGCTACGTGCCGACTACTGGAGCTACCACAAGAATAAGGAGCGCCGTCAGACACAACTGATGAAGGTCCGCAAGATGGCTAAGGAGTTAAATGACGAGCGAGACTATTTCCAATCATTTGCAAGTGAGGCCAATGACCGCTGGTCAGAGTTTAAATACAAGGAGGCACTGGATATTCTGGAAGACCTCCATAAAGAAGCCATCCGCAGCGGCAGCAAATTCGGACTTTGGCGCAGCTACTCTGCCTATGCCAACATCTACGCCAAAATGGGGGCGAAGAAACTCGCCATGGAATACTCTCAAAAAGCCTTAGACATAAGTCACGATATCAAACCTCACCTCTACACCTTCTCCAACTATATCACCCTCTCCGCCAATGCTGAAGATGGCGACCAGCGAATTGCCTATGCAAAAAAAGCACTAGAAGAAGCACCCTACATATCAGACTCCGCCATTGCCTACAAGACACTCTACAATCTATACTATTCCTATAAAAAGGATACGGAATACGACTCTCTCTACAATATGCTTTCATCTCCAAAAGGAAAAAAGTTGCTTGGCACCAGAAACAGTTTAGTTGTAGAGATGAACCAACTCTTTCGCAAAAAAAAGTATAGAGAACTTCTCCATTTGCTTATCGAGAACAAGTCTATCATGTCAGAAACAGAGTTTCTGCGTAACATGGAAGTAGTTTACAAAAATGCCGGGCTATATAAGGAGGCATACCACATCCACACAAAGCTCGACTCCATGAAGGAGGGCAACAATTTCGTAAGCCTCCGGACAGTGCTTGAACAGTTTGACCTCAACAACCGCCATTCTGACCTCACCCGCACCAAACTACAACAAGACCTGCAGAAAGCACAGGAGAACCTCGACCTTGCCAAGGCCGAAGCCCATCGTGCCGAAGCCGCATCCAAGGCGAAGGCTGCCCTTAGTATGCAGCATCAGCAGCAAGCCATCCTTGAGCGCGACAGTGCCAACAATCTGGTGCTGCAACTGGAGCGCCAGCGCAAGGCTAACCTTGCCGACAAGGCACAGGCTGCACTGCGCCAAGCTAATCTTGATACCGAGCTGGAGGAAAATCTAAGAAATGCCGAGCGCTCACGCTCACGCATCATAATTGCAAGCATTATCGGCCTGCTGACCCTGTTAGCCCTGTTCATAGCTGGATACATAACCATAGCCCGCCGCCGCCACACGCGCCACATGTTGCACCTCAACAAGCAATTGGCCGCCGCCATTGAGGCTGCACACGATGCCAGCCGCAAGAAAGACCTCTTTCTCCAAAACATGAGCCATGAGCTACGCACGCCACTCAATGCCGTGATGGGTCTGTCGCAAATTCTCACTTGCGGGGTACCTGTCTCTGACGAAGAGAAACTGGAGTATGGCCACGACATCAACAATAATGTCAAGATGCTCCAGATGCTCATTGACGACATCATCAACATCAGCGACATAGAAAAGGGCACCTACTCCATCTCACTCCATCGCTGCGATATTGCCACTATCTGCCATGATGCCATGTCCCTCGCCCAATACCGTGTGCCTGGCGGAGTGGAGCTACGCTATGACAATGATTTGCCCGAAGGCTATCAATGCGTTATCGACTCCAAGCGTGCCCAGCAGGTCATCGTCAACTATCTGACCAATGCCTGCAAGCACACACGCGAGGGCTCCATAGTAGTGCGCTCCACACTCAAAGACCACCCCGGATATGTCACTTTCTCCGTAACCGACACTGGCGAAGGAGTGCCTGCCGACCAAGCACACAACATCTTCGAGCGCTTTACCAAACTCAATGACTTTGTGCAGGGCACCGGTCTCGGTCTTAATATCTGCTACACTATTGCCCTTATGCTACACGGCCGCGTATGGCTCGACACATCATATACCGACGGAGCACGGTTCTTCTTTGAAGTTCCCACCAACCTAACGCCAAGCCCCGAAGCCCCTGCCGAATCTCCCTCACCGCTCCCTGCAAGGGAGGAGCACGGGGGAAGGTCTGCAGGACTACTCCTTACAGCTTTGCTTGCACTCTTTGCCTTCATATTACCTGCAAAGAGCCAAGACTCTATCCAAACATATTGGAAAGCTCAATATGACAGCCTCATACTCCATCAGCGCCAGACTCGCGCTGAAGAAGAAATCGCCGTCAAAAAAGCAATGGCCAAATATGCCGAGACGTCCAACTATAACAGATTGCAGCGCGAGGTGGAGGAAAACAAACTAGCCATCATGCACACCCAGTCGGAGCGCCAGCAGGCTGAGGCCGCTCAACGGCAAGCTCTTGCAGCTCGTCAGGAAGCCGAAAGCCAACAACTGCTGCTAGCTGCCGAACATGCCCGCAACGAGGCTCGCGCCAAGGCTCTGCGAATGGAGGCAGAACAGGAAGAACAGGATGCAGAGCGGGCCAACATCCTGCGTCAGAAAGCCAACACCGAGGCTCGCATCACTCATGAACAGCGAATAGCCCACCGCCACAGTGTGCTCACCACCAGCATAGGACTTGCCACACTGTTCATGGCCGCCATCGTCATCTTTATAATAGGCCGCTCGCGTCGCCAACGCAAGAACTACAAGAAGGTCATGCGTCTCCATGCCGAGCTTGAGGCAAAAAAGGCTGAAGCCATAGAGACCGACAAAATAAAAGATTCTTTTATCCGCAATATGAGCCTCGACATACGCACACCCCTACAGAGCGTTCTGGGCATGGCTCAGGTGCTCTGCGACCCTGCCATCGAGACTACAGAGGAGGAACAAGCCGAATATGGTGAGGAGATAATGAAAAATATCAACATGCTCATCACATCCATTGACGACATCCTCAACGTGAGCGACATACAGTCGGGAAACTTCAACATAACACCCACCACCAACAACATAGCCGCCATCTGCAACTCCACTGCGGCCAATGTCTCCAATTTCTTGCCGCCCACCATCAATTTTGTGCAACAGATAGACCTGCCCGAGGACTATCAGTGTGTCATCGACCCTCGCCGCACACAGCAGGTGCTGATGACCTACATAAGCCATGCTGCCAAGAGCAACGCCAATAGCACCATCACCCTGCGCGCCAGCCTTGACGGGCGGCCCAATCACCTGACATTCTCCGTCAGCAGCCCTAACCGAATAACCGACCCCGAAAAAATACGCCATCTCTTTGATACTAAAGATAATCAGCATGACATAGCCCTACATCTCTGCGCCACAATTGCCCAGAAGATGAACGGCCATGCTTGGTATGATGAATCTTACACCCAGGGGGCTCGCTTCTGCCTTGACATTCCCCTCAACCTCAAAGACTCCCTTCAGCAGGAGCAAGGCAGCAACAAAGGAGCAACAATTAACGGTTATTAATTATTGGTGTCCGGGGAAAGTTAGTATCATACGCCCTCCCCCCTTCGGGGTACTCCCTCTATCTTAGAGGGAGAGTCAAGTCAGTCATACCTATTTG
>CADAJV010000028.1:18069-45294 GCA_902788275.1 uncultured Bacteroidales bacterium
TTGCAAGAAAGTAAGCTCTAATATACTATAACATTCGGAAGGTCACATGTATAAAGGCTTCTATGAGGTTTATAGATTTTTCCCCGGACACCAATAGTTATTAATCAACGGTGACCCACCTCAAACGTGGAGGCCGGCAACCCGGCTGCATTCACCAGGTTGGCACGCGTAAATGGCTGCCAACCGTAGCGCGCACTCACGGGGTGCAGCACTTCCCTAGATTTTAGTTTTACTTTGTCACCGTCTATCACTGCCGTGGCAAGATGATAGATTCCGTCTTCGCCTGCCACCTCAAAGGTGCGTAGCGGCTCGCCGTCGCTGCTGTGCATTCCGTCGGCATCCGCAAAGGAGATGACAAACTCGGGCCCCTCGTCCGTTCGCCATGCTACAGGAACAGGCCCCTGCGACACTACGTCGTGGCCGTAGCTGTGATGCAGGGACTGCAGAGCCAGGCGGCGACCTACCTCTTTCTTATAGACAGGGTGGACATTGAGCGAGTCGCCAAGATCTGTGCTGACAGCCATCCACGTCTGTGGCAGACCTTCGGCCAGCAGCCTCTGGCTGTTGCGGAAGCGAGGCCACGACGGGCGGTTCAAGCTACTGAGCTGAACGAAGTAGAATGACAGCGGCTCGGTTCCGAGGGCAAAAGCCCTTCTCCAGCTTTTCTCCAGCAAAGGAAAGAGACGCATGTAGAGCTCGCTGTTATGGGCGTTGCTCTCTCCCTGATACCAAATGACTCCCTTGAGCGCCGTACCCTCCAGCGGGCGGACGGCACTTTCATACATATAGCACGGCTCGTAGGGGTGGCGTTGCAGTTTGTCGGTTGCTTGAGCAATGTTCCTGGCTGCGCGGCCTCGCACCCAGCCCTGGATATGATCGTTATGCAGCCAGTCGTAGAGAATCTGGGGATAGTCCCACTGCAGCGTCCAACGGTCAATCCACGCCTCAGTGGGCGTACCGCCCACGGGATTGCAGATGAGGCCCACATGCACTTCGTCCTCCAAACTGTCGCAAAGAGTCTTGCCGAAATGATAGGCCACGGCAGAGAGGCGGCTGACATCAGCTTGTTGCATGGTCTGCCAGCCACCGGCAGTCATATACTTCAGCGCGTTGACCGAATCCAGCACAGCCTGCGGCCACTCCACATCGTCGGTGGCGGCTATGGGGTACATAGTCATCACGTGCAGCCGCTGCTGCGCAGGGGCGTCCCTGAGATCCTGTGCCGCCGTGGCGCACTGGCCCAAGGTAAACTCCATATTGCTCTGGCCGGAGCAGAGCCACACATCGCCCACCCATACATTATTATATATGTACGCGCGCGAAGGAGCCTTCACCGTCAAGCGATAGGGACCGCCGGCTTTCATGGCCGGCAGTTCTATACTCCATTTGCCCCAGTTGCTGGCAACGGCTTGGCCTTTAATTGCCTTAGTCTTACCCTTTTCACTCTGGAGAGTAACCTCTACCTTTTCGCCGGCGTTGGCTGTGCCATTGATGGTGAGGGCCATATCGCGCTGCAGCACCATATTGTGGCTGTAGGTAACAGGCATCTGAAGTCCGCCATAGTCGCCGGTCAGATTCTGATAGACCGTACGCGCCAGTATGCCGGCACCCTCAGCATTAGGATGCAGGGCATCAGGGAACAAGTCAGGACGGTTGTAGAGGGGAGTAAAAAGATCTATCAATCCCACGCCGGCACCGAGGGCCACCTTGCGAATAGCCTCAGTCACTTGCAGGTGCCAGTCGCGCGTACCACTCTGGAAACGGTGATGCTGGTGGCCTATTGGCGTGAGCAGGCACACCCATATCCGGGCCTTGGGGTTAGCTACGCGGAAGGAGTCAATCAGCGCGCGGTACTCGGGAATGAACTCCTCGCTGTAGTTAGGCCACCATCGGGGATCGGTGTCATTGAGCCCCAAGTGGATAACCACCCAGTCGGCTTTGAAATCAATAGCCTGTCGATACTCCGGCTGCTTGATATACTCCATAGGGCTGCGGCTGGTAAGCGTGGCGCTTGAGCGCCCGAAGTTGCGCACGTCATAGTCATTGCCAAGCATTTGCTGCAGCTGGGCAGGATAGCTGCAGTGCTCCCGGTCCTCAATGCCGTAGCCGTAAGTAACGCTGTTGCCCACGCAGGCAACTCTTATCTTTTCTTTTGCATTGATGCTGACAATGCACAGCATCAGCAATAATAATACAATAATTCTTTTCATGGTATTCCTTATCTTATCGGATGTTGAGAGTTAGACGCTGGTTTGATATCAGGCATTTAAAGCCTTTAGTCCCATCTTGGCAGCCTTGTCCATCATAAACTGGAAGGCGGCATCGTGCTCGTTAGGGATTACGCCGTCCAGTATGGCGTCCTTGATAGCCTGCTTGATGGTGCCTACCTCGCGGCAGGGACTCAGCCCGAAGGTCTGCATTATCTCCTCGCCGCTCACAGGGGGCTGGAAATTGCGTATCCTGTCGCGCTCCTCCAGGTCCACCAGCTTGCGCCTGACGAGCTGGAAGTTGTCACGAAAGCGCTGCTTCCTCTCCGCATTGCGGCTGGTGATATCCGCCTCGCAGAGGGTCATAAGGTCGTCAATGTCATCGCCGGCATCACAGAGCAGTCGGCGCACGGCGCTGTCGGTCACCACATCATCGCTGATGGCTATGGGGCGCATGTGGAGATCCACCAGCTTCTGCACATACTTCATACGTTCATCCATAGGCAACTTGAGGCGGCGAAATATTCCCGGCACCATCTTGCTGCCAATGAAGTTATGGTTATGAAATGTCCATCCCTGCGTAGGACTAAATACCTTGGTACGCGGCTTGCCAATGTCGTGCAGCAAAGCCGCCCAGCGCAGCCAAAGGCTATAACTTTCAAACTTTCGAACTTTCGAACTTTCACACCTTGCAATGTTGTCCAGCACCTCCAGCGTATGGTAGAAGATATTTTTATGGCTCTTGCCTGAACGCGTCTCCTTGATGTCGAGGGCAGCCAGCTCGGGAAAGATGAGCTCCAGCAGGCCACTGCGCTCCAGCTCTACAAAGCCCATGGATGGAACAGGCGCAAGAACAATCTTGTTCAGCTCCTCAATTATCCGCTCCTGGCTGATGATACTTATGCGCTCGCGGTTGCGACACAGGGCGTCAAACGTCTCATCGTCAATGCGGAAGCCCAGCTGGGTGGCAAAGCGCACACAGCGCATCATCCTCAGCGGGTCGTCGCTGAAGGTGATGTCGGGGTCAAGGGGCGTGCGAATAAGGCGGTCCTCCATGTCCTCCTGGCCGTAGAAGGGGTCGATCAACTCGCCGAAGCGGTCGGCATTAAGACACACACCCATGGCATTGATAGTAAAGTCGCGGCGCTCCAGGTCGTCCTGCAGGGTGCCGTCCTCCACTATAGGCTTGCGCGAGTCGTGACGGTAGCTCTCGCGGCGCGCACCCACCAGTTCTATCTCCGTGTCGTGCCATTTCACCTGCGCAGTGCCGAAGTTACGGAACACACTGAGGTGAGCACCCTTGCCCAGACTCTTCACCAAGGCCTTGGCCATCTCTATGCCGCTGCCAACCACCACCACGTCGATGTCGCCCGACGGCCGCTCAAGCATGAGGTCCCTCACGTAGCCGCCTATCAGATAACACTCCACGCCCATTTCATCGGCCACCGCGCCAATGCGGTGGAACACGGGCGCGCTCAGCGCATCGCATATCTCCTGTTGGGTCAGAATTCGCATAAATCGTCTTTTGTCCTGCAAAATTAAGAATATTTTAAGACTTTTGCGTATCTTCGCGCTCAGTTCTTTATATAATAAAGCAATGCACAACACCAAACACAGCATTCTGCACACTAAGCTCCTCCTGCTGCTACTGCTACTTGTATCATGCGGCAGCAAAGACAACGGAAACTCCGCCGACATCGAGCAGCAGGGGCAGCAATGGCTCAACAAAGCCCGCACCGCCCTCAGCGACTCCAATTACGCCCTTGCCAGGCAATGCATCGACAGTCTGCGCACCCGCAGCGCCGAGGCCTTCAATGCCCGCGAGGAAGGCATACTGCTGCTCGACTCCATAGAGCTGGCTGAGGCCCGCGTGGAGCTGGCCGCCGCCGAGCAGGCTGCCTCGGTGCAGGGACTCGACATCTACGCACGCGACTCGGTGGACACCAATCTCGACCGCGCGCAGACCAAAGTGCGCTTCTATGAGAGAAAGCTGGACCACGACAGGCAGCAACCCTGAGCACAAAGCCCCCTCTAACTCCCCCTCCATGAGGGGTAACAAGGATATTGCATTTCATTGTGGAAAGACTCTGGCGCCAGAGTTCCCCATTTCTTCACAAGATGACCGTACATTGTGCGGCCATCTTCTTTTTGCCTATACCTTATTTATATACGCGTACGCACGAGGACAGACTGCGAGCAAGCAAATATTAATGCCGTTCTCCCGAAATCTAAGCGCGAGCTCCCGAAATCTAAGCACGTGCTCCCGAAATCTAAGCGCGAACTCCCGAAATCTAAGCGCATGGAGACAAAATCTAAACGCGTACTCCCGAAAAAATTTAAGTTGATTTTCAAAAAGTTTAAGTTGATTTTCAAAAAAATTAAGTTGATTTATTTTTAATTCAAGTTGATTTATTTAAAATTCAAGTTGATTTATTTAAAATTCAAACTAAATTATTTCATGATCTCGCGATTAAATTGCGGGAGAACGGAATTAAATTGCGGGAGAACGAAATTAAATTGCGGGAGAACGGGAATAAATTTCGGAAGCATGTGAATAAATTGCGTGGACACGAAGTTACTTTACGCGAGGTCGCAACTCAGGGGCTGGAGAAAGGAGTTTAATTGAAAAAGTCGCGGTTTCATCGAAGTATTTCGTGACTCGACAGCAAAAAAAACGCGGTTTCATCGAGAGAAGGTGCGATTTCATCGAGAGAAGGTGCGGTTTCATCGAGAGAAGGTGCAGTTTCATCGAGAGAAGGTGCGATTTCATCCAGAGAAGATACAGTTTCATCCAGAGAAGATACAGTTTCATCAAAGAAAAATGCGGATTGATGGCGAGGCCCGACACGTGGGAGTGACAGATGGTGCACAGCAGAACAAAAAAGAAGGAACCACACCAATTGGCGTGATTCCTTCAGTGTACCCAGAGGTACCTAGCAGATTCGAACTGCTGTACACGGTTTTGCAGACCGTTGCCTAGCCACTCGGCCAAGGTACCATTCTTTTAGAGTTCGAAAGTTCGAGAACTCGAAAGTTCGAAAGCAGCGGCAAAGGTAGTACATTTTTAGTTACGCACCAAGAATATTGCAGTTTTTTTGCTATGATTGGCCTTATGAGAGCAAGAAAAGGACTAATTTTGTACCTAAATTTTATTCTCTCTCCTTTATGTCCAGCCTTTTTGCCCAGACAGTGGCTCAAGATATTGAGCGCAACGCGGTGATGCCGCCCAACGGAGCTCGCGTGCTGGTGGCCCTGAGCGGCGGTGCCGACTCGGTGGCCCTGCTGCGCTGTCTGCTGGAGCTGGGCTACCGGTGTGAGGCCGCCCACTGCAACTTCCACCTGCGCGGGGCAGAATCGGACCGCGACGAGAACTTCTGCATCGGCCTTTGCCGCGACCTTGGCGTGAGGTTGCACAGAGCTGATTTCCATACCGCTGACTATGCCCGAAAACACGCGCTGAGCATCGAGATGGCGGCCCGCGAGCAGCGCTACGACTTCTTCCGCCGGCTGGTTGACAAGGAGGGCTACGACTGCGTGGCGGTGGCCCACCACCGCGACGACAATGTGGAGACCATCCTGCTCAACATGGTGAGGGGCACAGGCCTCAGAGGCCTGGCGGGCATGCCGCGCCGCAACCGCAACGTGGTGAGGCCGCTGCTTGACATGAGCCGCCAGCAGATTATCGACTATCTGAGCGGGTTGGGGCAGGACTTCGTTACCGACAGCAGCAACCTTGTGGCCGACGTAAAGCGCAACGTGGTGAGGCTCAAGCTGCTGCCGCTGCTGAGGGAGCTCAATCCCTCGATAGAGGACACTCTGCTGAGCAATGCCGACCACGCCCGCGAGGCGCAACAGTTTATTGAGCAGCACACATATATAAATAAGGTAGAGCTTGCCGACGGCAGCATGAGCATAAACATAGCCGACGTGAAGGAGCACATCGCCCTCCACGAGCTGCTGCGCCCTCTGGGCTTCACGCCCACGCAGATAAGCGACATCTGGCAGCAGCGCCACGGTCAGAGCGGCGCAGTGTGGCACAGCGCCACCCATGAGCTGCTGCGCGACCGCGAGAGGTTTATAGTGCGAAAGTGCGAGAGTGCGAAAGTGCGAGAGTGCGAGGTCGAGAGCCGCATCGTGGACATCAGCGATATAAAGGAGATAAGCCGCGACCCGCGCACGGCCATGCTCGACGCCGACAAGGTGGGCGACCATCTGGAGGTGCGCCACGTGAGGGAGGGCGACAGGTTTGTACCCTACGGCATGAAAGGACGCAAGCTGGTAAGCCGCTACATGATAGACCATAAGTTTACGGCTTTCCAGAAAGAGCACCAGCTGGTGGTAACCAACGGCACCGATATAGTGTGGCTGGTGGGCGAGCGTCCCAGTGAAAAATTTAAGGTGATGGAGGGAAAGACCAAGAGAGTGCTTATCCTGACGGCAGCAAACCATAAAAAGCAAGCAGAAATGTAGCAGATTTGGCCAGAAATTAGTAACTTCGCAAACAAAACACACAAAAACAACTATGAAAAAAGCCTTTATTTTCGTATTGTCGCTAATGCTCGGCACTGCCATGACGCAAGCGCAGGAATTCAGTGAGATTAAATTTGAGAATGGCCGCTTGACACTAACCGACGACATCTGCTGCGGCTTCAGCCTCAGTCCCGACAAGACACCTAAGGCGCCGAAGACTCTCCAAGCCACCAAAGACGACAAGAAAAAAAGTGGCGTTGCTGCAACCAAGGCCGGAGTGCCCAAGTCGCCTATCTTCAACGACAAAGCCGCCATGCTGCCCGCCACAAAGGACGAGGACAACTGGTTTCTCGAGGTGCCCGACAGCATACTGGGCCGTATGCTGCTTACCGTGACGCGCTTCACCTCCACTCCCGCAGGACTGGAAATCTACGGAGGTGAGCAACTGCGTCAGCAGACAGTTTATTTCGAGAAAACTTTCGCCAGTGGCAAAGATGCACTGCTGCTACGCCAGAATCGCATGTATATACACGCCGACACCATCGACGCCATATCTAAGGCCGTGAATGTCAGCAGCAGCGATCCTATCCTCGGCATATTCAAGATAGAAGAGACCAAGGACCATAAATACAAAATCAACATCTCATCACTGCTACTGCAGAACGATGCCTTCAGCCTTGCCAACTACCACAAGACGGAGCTGCGCATCACGATGCAGAATCCCGGCGCCAGCTATGTGGAGAGCATCCACTCCTATCCCATCAACACGGAGATACGCGTAGTACGCACCTTCAACACCAGCAACGGTGGCACCTACACCTTCGGCATGAACACCTCGTTTGTGCTGCTGCCCAAGGAGCCTATGCGCCAACGTATCTTCGATCCCCGTGTGGGCTTCTTCATCGACGGCTATGATCTTTACTCCGATGCCCAGCAGTCAGTGGAGGAGCGCTATTTCATCACACGCCGCCGCCTTGAGCCCAAGAACGAAGAAGACGCTGCCAAGCAGCGCAATGGCGAACTGATAGAGCCCAAGAAGCAGATTGTCTATTACATCGATCCCGGCACGCCCAAGCAGTGGAGGCCTTACCTCATACAGGGCGTCAAGGACTGGAATGTCGCCTTTGAGCAAGCCGGTTGGAAAAATGCCATCACCGCCAAAGAGTGGCCTGAGAACGACTCCACCATGTCGATGGAGGATGCCCGCTATTCCTTCATTATGTATCTTGCTTCCGACATTGCCAACGCCTACGGCCCCAATGTTCACGATCCGCGTTCAGGCGAGATAATGGAAAGTCACGTGGGCTGGTATCATAATGTGATGAAGCTCGTGCACGACTGGTATCAAGTGCAGTGCTCCGCCATTGACCCCGAAGCCCGCAAGGCTAAATTCAGCGACGAACTGATGGGCGAGCTGATACGCTTTGTCTCCTCCCATGAGATAGGCCACACACTGGGTCTGAGGCACAACTTCGGCTCGTCAAGCACAGTGCCCGTGGATAGCCTGCGCTCCAACAGCTTCCTTGAGAAGTGGGGCCACACCCCGTCGATTATGGACTACGCTCGCTTCAACTACGTGGCTCAGCCCGGGGACGGCGTTGAGGTCAAGAACCTCTTCCCCCGCATCAACGACTACGACAAATGGGCCATTGAGTGGGGCTACAAAGCCATACCCGATGCCCTCTCTGCCGAAGATGAGCAGTATGTACTCAAGCAGGAAGTCAGCCGCCGCCTAGATGGCAATAATCGCCTGTGGTGGGGTGACGGCGAGAGAGGAGTCAATGACCCGCGCTGCCAAACTGAAGACCTCAGCAATGATGCAATCAAGGCCAGCGAACTGGGTATTGAAAACCTCAAGCGCATCCTCCCGCAATTAGCCGATTGGAACTACTGGGATACAGATGTGACAAGCGACAAGGTACGCACAATGTACGGCCAGGTGGTAAATCAATATTATCGCTACATGCTCCATGTAGCCAACAACCTTATCGGTGTATACAACACTACCTCAGCGCCCGAACAGAACACAAAGATGCTGCAGATTCCGCCAGTGGAGAAAGCCAAGGCTGTGGTACCATTCCTCAAGGCACAACTCTTTGAGAAGCCCGAATGGCTCGTCAATGTGCCCTATGCTGACCGCATCTTCGCCAACCCTGACGACCAGCTACAGAGCGTTGCCAATCGTATACTGCCTTCACTCATAAGCACCTACCGCATAGGCCAGCTCAACCCCAACTATGGTGCCGCCAACTACCTCAGCGACCTGAAGAACGCCATCTTTAAGGACTTCAACACCAGCAAGCCCGTGGACAACTACGACCGCTTCCTGCAGCGCACCTTTGTCAACACACTTTGCAGCGAATATACCAGTATGCGCAACTCCACCGCTAACGATGCTCTCGCCGCAGTGCTGATGACTCTCAAGGATCTTGACCGCCGTCTGAAGAACGTGAGCAACGCCGACCCCGTAAGCGAGGCACACTACGCTATGCTCAGCGACAAGCTTCAGCGCGCACTGATAATCAAGTAACTCACACAAAATATTACCACCATGTTTGGAAGAATTGGCATCTGGCAGATTGTCCTGATTGTAATTGTCGTGCTGCTACTGTTTGGCGGCAAGAAGATTCCCGAACTGATGAAAGGACTCGGCAAGGGAGTGCGCAGCTTTAAGGAAGGCATGAACGGCGAAGACACCGACAAAACCTCCGAAAAAAGCAGCAAGAATACCGACACCGACGAAAAAGCCGCCGAATGACCTTCTGGGAGCACCTCAATGAGCTGCGCTCCTGCATCATCCGCATTGCTGCGGTTGTGGTAGGATTAGCTATGATTGCTTTCTGCCTGAAAGACTGGCTGTTTGCCATAGTGCTGGCTCCCAGCCACGGCGACTTCCTCACATACAGGCTAACGGGCGTGACGATGAGCGATTTGCATCTTATCAACACGGGACTGACCACTCAGTTTAGCCTGCATATAGCAGCAGCCTTTGGGGCTGGCATAGTGGTCGGCTCGCCATGGGTACTGAAAGAGTTGTTTGGCTTTGTGCGCCCCGCACTTTACACTAATGAGCAACGCTATGCTCTCCGCATCACGCTGGCGGCCTACGGAATGTTCGTAATTGGCGTGCTGGCCAGCTACTTCATCGTCTTTCCGATGATGGTGCATTTCTTCGGCAGTTATCAGGTAAACACCGAGGTTCCCAACCTTATCTCGATAGAATCCTATATGGATTCGCTCATGTCCACAACCCTCATAATGGGTCTGGTGTTTGAGTTGCCCGTAATGTGCTGGATGCTGGGCCGCTTCGGACTCATCAGCGCTGCATGGATGCGCCGCTACCGCCGCCACGCCCTGGTAGGCATTATGATAGTTGCAGCCATCATCACCCCGCCCGACGTGGTGAGCATGTGCCTGGTGGTGGTGCCAATATATCTGCTCTACGAGCTGAGCATCAGGATAGTTAGGAATTAAGGAACAAAAGATTATACATTCATGTTAAGAACGATTAGGATTGCCCTGGCGCTGGTGATGATTATAGGCATCACCCTGCTGTTTCTAGACTTTACCGGCACACTTCACCTATGGCTTGGATGGATGGCCAAGGTGCAGCTGCTACCCGCAGTAATGGCCCTCAACCTGGTGGTAATAGGCGCACTGGTGCTGCTCACTCTGGTATTCGGCCGCATATACTGCTCTGTCATCTGCCCCCTGGGAGTGATGCAGGACGTCATTGCGTGGTTGCACCGCAAGACCAGCAAGAAACATAAATATCAGCTGACCAAGGCGCATAGCTGGCTGCGCTACAGTGTGCTGGCCCTTTTTATCGTCAGCCTGGTGGCAGGCGTGGCTGGCATAGTTGTGCTGCTGGCGCCGTATAGCAGCTACGGCCGTATGGTCTCCACCATGCTGCAGCCTCTCTATCTTTTGATAAACAATGGTCTGGCCTCCATAGCCGAGCATTTCGACAGCTACTCATTCTACTCCGTCGATACATGGCTGCGCTCGCTGCCCGCGCTATTGATAAGCATAGCCTCGTTCGCAGTAATCTTCTACATGGCATGGACACGCGGTCGCCTCTATTGCAACAGCATCTGCCCGGTAGGCACCGTTCTGGGTTTCCTGTCGCGTTTCTCTCTCTTAAAGATTAGATTCCGCCAAGATAAATGTATAGATTGCGGACTCTGCGCCAAGAACTGCAAGTCGCAATGCATTGACTTTAAGAATCACAAGATTGACTACAGTCGCTGTGTGAGCTGTGGCACATGCCTCAGCAAATGCAAAAAGGCTGCCCTGATCTATGGACTGCCTGCTTCCAACAAATCTCCCAAAGCCCCCGAGCCCACCACCGCCATTGACCAAGGAAAGCGTGCTTTTCTCCTTGGCAGCGCACTGGCCGCAGGCACAGCCCTGATGGCTCAGGAGAAGAAAAAGGTGGACGGCGGCCTTGCCGTTATTGAAGACAAAGCCATCCCTACCCGCAGCACACCGCTGGTGCCGCCTGGTGCCAAGAGCCTGCGGCATTTCGGACAGCACTGCACTGCCTGCCAGCTGTGTGTGACCGAATGTCCTAATCAGGTGCTCCGCCCCTCCACCACCCTTGAGCGCCTTATGCAGCCCGAGATGAGCTACGAGCGCGGCTTCTGCCGACCCGAGTGCACGCGGTGCTCCCAGGTGTGCCCCGCCGGAGCCATAAAGCCCGTAGAGCGCGCCGACAAGGCAGCCATCCAGATTGGCCACGCCGTATGGATTAAGGATAATTGCGTGGTGCTGACCGATCATGTCAATTGCGGAAACTGCGCCCGCCACTGCCCCGCCGGAGCCATCAGCATGGAGCCCATGGAGTCGCTATGGGATGGCGTAAGCGACAATATCCCCGTGGTGCCTGTAGTAAATACAGAAAGATGCATAGGCTGTGGAGCCTGCGAGAATGTGTGTCCGTCGCGTCCGTTCTCCGCCATCTATGTGGAAGGCCATGAGCAGCACCGCGAGATATAAGTCACATAGCAGTCCAAAAGAACTAACTATAGGAACTGTATATACGATAGAGCAGAAAAGAACACACGCGATGAAAGAAAAGAAGAACAATATTTCCCGCCGCTCATTTCTCAAGAAGATGGGAGCCGGAGTGGTGGCCACCTCGGCAGTAATGACAGCCTGCAAGCCTTCGGCCAACAATCCCACTACCACCGTCGTTACACAGGAGCCACCCAAGGGAAAGATGACAATGCGCACCCTGGGCGACAAGCAGGTATCGCTGCTGGGCTATGGCATGATGCGACTGCCCACCACCGACGGCACAGCCGCACGTGAGAGCGAGGCACCCATCGACCAGGAACAGGTTAACCGCCTAGTGGACTACGCCATGGACCACGGTCTCAATATGTTTGACACTTCTCCGGCCTACTGCAAGGGCGACTCTGAGCGCGTTACCGGCATAGCCCTAAGCCGTCATCCGCGAAACAGTTTCCTTGTGAGCACCAAGCTGTCTAACTTCGCCCCTGAGACCTGGGGGCTGAAAGAGTCGAAGGAAATGTTCGAAAATTCACTTAAGCAGTTGCAGGTGGACTATGTTGACATACTCCTGCTGCACGGCATAGGCATGCCTGACGAAAATGGTGATGCCCTCGCTGCCTTCAACGGCCGATTCATGGACAATCACTTGCTTGACTGGCTGGTGGAACAACGTGCTGCCGGACGCATAAACAATCTGGGATTCTCCTACCACGGCGACATCAAGATATTCGACATGCTACTGCAGTGGCATGATGAAGGTCGCTACCATTGGGATATCGTGCTCATCGAACTCAATTACCTTGACTGGCACTAT
Source organism: uncultured Bacteroidales bacterium (assembly GCA_902788275.1). Classification (GTDB taxonomy): domain Bacteria; phylum Bacteroidota; class Bacteroidia; order Bacteroidales; family Bacteroidaceae; genus UBA6382. The sequence goes on from CADAJV010000028.1 coordinate 30,577, forward strand.
GCCAATGAAATCAACGAGCGCAACACCGATGCCGAGTATCTGTACGAAGAACTGCACAAGCGCAACATCCCCGCCCTAATAATGGAGCCCCTGCTGGGCGGCCGACTCAGCAATGTGCCACAGCCTGTGGCAGTGGAACTCAAGCGCAAAGATCCTGACAGAAGCGTGGCCTCATGGGCTTTCCGCTATGCCGGCACTCGCGAGGGAGTGGCAAGCGTGCTGAGCGGCATGACCTATATGGAGCATCTCAAGGATAACCTGCTATCTTACTGTCCGCTGGAGCCCCTTGACGAAGAGGAGATGGAGTTTCTCCATACCAACATAGCAGAGGAGATAGTGGGATTTGAGACCATCCCCTGTAATGACTGCAAATACTGTATGCCATGTCCCTACGGCATCAACATCCCTGCCGTATTTGTTCACTACAACAAATGCAAGAACGAGGGACGCCTGCCCATGCCCGGCAGCGAGGACTATGCCCAGCTGCGCCGCGAATTTCTTATTGGCTACGACCGCAGCGTGCCGCGCCTGAGACAGGCAAATCACTGCATAGGGTGTGGACGATGCGTTAGCCATTGTCCGCAGGGCATCGATATCCCGCAGGAGATGATAAAGATAGACAAATACGTAGAGCAACTTAAACAAAGCGAATAACCACCTCCAATGAAAAGAACCTTTATTTCACTTCTTCTGACAATCACGCTGCAGGCGTGGGCGCAGGACAGCATAGAGGTAGTCAACATTGAAAATCCTGCTGTGCAAGCCTACATGGCAGACAGCACATATTATTATAATGACGATTGCGACTTGACGGTCATCACCAAGTATACCAACCGCGATCTCTATGGAGAAAGGCTGGACTGTCCTGCAGGCAAAAGCATCAGCTGGACACCTACCGTTGCTTCCGACAACATCGCAGAGATTCGCATAACCCTTAGCGAGCATAGCGATTACTCAGACTCGCTCACCCACTCGCCCTCCTCCACGAAGGCCACCTCATACCTCATCACCAACCTTCTGCCTAACCGCATATACTACTACAAGGCCGAGGAGGTTCATACCGACAGTACCGTGGCGCTACTGGACGAAGGCAAATTTCGCACTGTGGGACAGGTGCGCATGATTCGCGTAGCCGGCTCTAACAATGTGCGCGACATTGGCGGATGGCCTACCAGCTTTGGCGTACCCATTAGATATGGCAAACTCTTTCGCAGTGCTCACCTTGACGAAGTAACCCCCGAGGGCTATCACGACCTGGTGGAAAACCTTAATGTTACCGCTGAGTTAGACCTGCGCGGCCTCTTCCGCAGAGAGCCTCACCTCAAAGCCTCACGCATGGGCGAGAATATTGATTTCATCCGCATTGTGGCCGACAGCTATGGCCTGTCGTCCCAGCGCGAAAAATATGCCCAGGCTCTTATCTGGATTATCAGCCGCCTGCGTGAAGGTAAATCTGTTGACTGGCACTGCGGAGTAGGCTGCGACCGCTGCGGAACACTGAGCTTCCTTATAGAAGGAGTGCTTGGCATGAGCGAGGTGGACCTCTGTCGCGACTATGAACTGTCAAGCCTGAAAGGCCACAAGCGCTACCGTGGCCATGTCGGCTTCCGCAAACTGCTGCCGTGGATGAAGAACCACTGGCCAGATACAGATCTTACTCAGTGTTTCTACAATTACTGGATAGAGAGCGGCGTCAGCGAAGCCGACATCGAATACCTGCGCTCTGTAATGCTGGAAAAATAAATAATTGATGCTGTCTCGCCGAATTGCGACCTTCCCTAATATCCCAGGTCGTAAAAATACCTCTTGTTTTCTTCCTCGGTTATTGACAACAACTGACGCAAATCATTAAGCATCTTCCTGTTTTTTACAGCAAATTTCTCACGGAATTTCACTATATTTTTTTCCCAAGTGTCGTAGCGCAGCTGCGGCCAACGCTCGCAGTTGCGCTTCATCTCGGGACGCACGGTCTTCACCAAGGCATCAAACACAGCCGTCGCATTCTTAGTACTAAATGTGTTATGCAGGTGGTGCGACAGCCTCTCCATAAACAACTGGCGGAAGTCGCGGTTAGCCAGTAGCCGGTTTATCATCCTGTTGTGTACGCTCACGTCCACCTGATTATCACTGTTGGCGCCTACGGAGAGATAGAAAGACGCCGTAGGCTTATAGCCAACCCAGGTGGCATCAAGGTCATAAAAGACAAAATGCCACTTCTTGTCGCTGCCCTCGTCAGTAGAGCGCACATAGCGAATGTTGCCCACGTCAGTATTACTTGAGTATATCTCACCCAATTTATAGTCTATCAATCCCTGTAGGTCAACCCTATCCTTGACATATTCATAATTATCTTTTTCTGCCATACTTCGGCTGGTGATGAAATTCATCAAGCGATTATATTCCCTGTTGTTGCCCTCCTCCTGATAGCCCATCGACATGAGTATAGTTATAGAGTCGTTACTCACACCAAGTCGCCGGGCAACAAAATCACGGTCAATCTTGTCTCGCAGATAATAAAGGCCGAAGTATTCCGCATTGATATACAGAGCCACTGGACGATATGGCTGCGTAAGCAACGTAGGGCTTTGCTCAGCCATCAGGCTGGTAAAGAACTCATCGCGTACCATACAGCGGTTATAGTCCTGTGAACCAGAACGCAGCACCAGATTGCTAAGCGTCACGAGCTTACCCTGATCAAAAAAATCATAGGTCAGTTCTTTGGCACCATAAGTGTTCTTAAACTTCAGGCAGAAAGACTTCTTGGCCTCCATTCTTGAATATCCACCAAATATCTTTATGCCGCAGTCAGTGCTAAACCCTTCTCTGTCGTCAAAAAACTCCACATGGGCATTCCTGGTCCACGACTTCCAGAAATTGGCTCCCAAATGGGGCCACTGTGGTGAGTAGCCTGGACCCTGAGCATAAATGCCGCGGTTATAATCGTAAAGGTCGGCGCTGTTCATTGACACACACAGCACTGGCAGGCTGTGCTTCTCATTTATTAGATAGCTGGCCGTCATAATGCTACTGCGCAGAGTAGCGGAGTCGCCCTCGGCATAGGCTCGCACTACAGTGCTCTTAGTTATAATCAGCGAGTCCCTCCACACTGGCGAGCTGGCTGTAGGCTCACTGCCATCTAAGGTATAGTGCACCACACGACCGCACGAGTCAAGGCGAAGTACCAATTTCCTTACCTTATTATATATACCCGCCTCCCTATCCAACCGCGGCTGCTCGGCAATAAAACGGTGTGGCCCCGTATTCTCCATTCCGCGCGACGGTGATGCGAAAAAGAAGAAGCCTTTGCGGCCATTGGTGCGGCCTATTGATGTTCCTATAATGGTGGGCTTGGCACACACGCCATCCACAAAATGTCCATCCTTAGTCAACATTACCGTCTCGGCATTGCCCATCTTTATGGTGGCATGTAAGAGGTTAAACCTGTTAGCATTGCGACCAGCCATCTGTATTACTACTGTCTGGCCTGCAGCCAACTTCTTGTCAGGCAACTGCCACTCCTTGCCCTTCTTGCTGCTAAGGGTGTACTGTGACAGATCAACCGCTGTGTCACCCACGTTCTTAAGTTCCACCCAGTTAGCCGTGTTTCTTTCTGCACGACTCATCACCTCCCAAATTAGCAGAGGGTCTTTACGTTGGCTGTCAATCAATACATTATATTGCTCATAGCCCTCCTTCGTGTTATTAAAGCCAGGGGTCTGCATATAAGTTTTTTCATAGGACCCGTCCTCTCTGCGGCTTAGCGACTGGTCCGTAGGCATATCTGTGTACTTTACCTGGTCCATGATGTCACCATCGCGTAGCAGACGCAGATAACCTCCCTTCTTGCCCAACTTGAGTTTGGCAAAGATCATACCAGCCTTTCCCTTACCACCTTTCTTGGAGAAATAAATGAGCAGACTACCTCTGCCGGCAATTGCCGTGTCGGGCAGGGTCCACTCGCTGTCAGCATCCGAGTCGGCATGGCTTGCTACTGCCAACGTATAGTCCCTCAACTCCACCCGCGAAGCAGACAAATTCTTCAGTTCCACCCAGTTGCGCGTCTTACCATCGGGAGCCAGCAGACCAGTTCGGTTTGACAGCATCAGTTCGTTGATAACCACCGAGTCACAGGCGCGACCAAGGCCCAGGCTACCGCCCTCACCCATGCACCCAGACAGCATCAGCACTATCTGCATCAGTAGTCCTGCAAAAATAAAATTCCTTGACCTCGCAAACATGCTCTTCTTAGTTTTGCCCGCGAAGTTAGCACTTTCTTGGCACACAGGCCATTCTTCCAGACATTTTGTTTGCCATAGTTATTCTTTTCCGTGCTCCATCACTTATTGGATGGAAAATCTATATATCTCCGTGCCGCGAGAGCCCACCACCAAATGATTGTCCACCACCACAGGCGAGGACTCAAAGTTATTGACCATATGTTCTGTAAAGATTATGCGACCTGTCTTACCCTCAATGAGGTAAGCATTGCCCGAAGAATCACCAGTGAAGATAAATGTTTGACCTTTTTCATTAAGAAAAGCCACAGGACTTGACCAGGCGAAGGCTTTGAGGACAGTACGATAGACAATCTCGCCCGTCTCCTTGGAGAATGCAGTAAATTCAGCATTGCTGCTATTATCGCGCTGGCAGATATTGGCAAACAGCAGGTCTCTGCAGTCGCCCTTACCAGGCAGTGGTGTGCAATAGAGACCACCGTCAAAATGTTTACCGCCCAAGTTGAGCTTACGACAGGCTATCTGTTGCTCCCACACAAGCTGGCCTGTCAGGCCATTAAGCTTCACCATGTGGCAGATACCGCGGTCGCCCTGCTTATCCACTTCACATCCGCCGTAGATGTAAGGCACACCGTCCACCTCCTCGCAGACTAGGCTGCCGTCTATGTCATCATGGTTATCGTAATGCCACACAGGCTTCATATTATTAAGATTGATACAGAGAATATTACCGTGGTTATCGCCAAAGTAGCCATAGTTACGATAAACGCACAGACTGTTCTCTACGCCTGGCGCAGCACCGTGGCAACGATAGCGCAATGCCGTATGAAGAGTAATGGTGGAATCACCCACCTTATATTTATATATGGTACCATTCTCACCAGGCCAGAAGAGAAAACCGCCAACCACCACAGGCGAGGAGTCAAAAGCACCCCATCCCCGACCTGCCTTGCGGTCGGCACCGGAGGCGAACGTACGACTATGCTTCCTGAGGTCAAAAACCAACTGGCTCATAGGCGGCACCTTAGGAATTCCGTGCCCAACAAAGAGCAAGTTGCGCTTTTCCGGCTCCAAGCTACATGTTCCCTTGATTGGATTAATCACGTCAAGATAAGGGCGGCTCTCTGTTCCATCCTGAAAATTGAGGAAATAGACTCGACCGCACAGCGATGCCACAATAATCTCATCGGATTGGCGCAGATAGAGAGGCTGACCAGTCCACCCCGTGCCGCCGCCCCATGTACCCATTGACGTCTTTGTAGCATCAAAGTAGGTATCAAACTGCCAGTCCTTGACCACTTTGGTGGGTGAGCCCGTCACCTTGCCGCCAAAGTCGGCATTGCGCAGTGTGTTTGCGCGGAATGTAAACCATCCATCTCCTCCGTCGTAAAGGCTGCGTATCGAAGCCAGCTCTCCACTCATCGAGGTATCAGTTACCTCTATGCTGTAACTCACTGTCGATGCAGAGGGCAACATCGTATCGGGTAGCATCTGAGGCTCTTTAATTTCCACGATGGAATCATCATTTTCTGCCTTTTCAGCCCTTTGACCGCATGAAGCAATGAGCGTTACAAATGCAGCAAAGAAAAGAATTCTTTTCATTTTTCTGTCAATAGTTCTTTAAACCGTTTTACCATGGCATTGCGTTCCGCGTCTGCCATATCAGGCATGACTTCTGCCAGCAGTCGCTCCAGCGTCTTAGCAGCACGGATGCGCTCCGCAGCCTCTCCTGCTCTCACACCGCTTGCGTAACCTCCGTGGGGCAGTAGGGCTCTGTTGAAATTTCCGTCACTCACAAATACGTATTTTTTTGAAATGCAAAAATACATATTTTCACGCATCGCGCTTGTTTTTAATTAGAAAATTTTGCCATCGTAGCATATTTTCGTAATTTTGAATGCTCAAATGTATAATCATAAACTTGTTTTGCGACGAAATGAAGAAACTATTTCTATTAAGCCTGCTCATGGCCACCACCATCAGTGCACACACCACCAAGAGCAACGCCGACACTCTTACCATTGCCATGACCGGTGACATAATGATGGGCACCACATTCCCAACCGTGCAGTTGCCCGCTAACGATGGACGCGACATCTTCCGCGACACCAAGGATATTACCCGTCAAGCCTCAATTGCCGTAGGAAATCTTGAAGGCGCTATTTGCGACAGCGGACAAAGCACTAAAGGTAGCGGCCCTAACAGTTACTCCTTTCGCATGCCCACTCATTTTACGCCGCTACTCAAGGAGGCAGGTTACGATTTTCTGAGCATGGCCAATAATCATGCCCGCGACTTCGGCGACGAGGGCATAGCATCCACCGAGCGCATGCTCACCGAGCAGGGCATAGCTTTCTGCGGCATTGCCGGCCATCAAGAGAGCGTTGTGGTTGAACTTAACGGAGTGAAATACGGCATCTGCGCCTTTGGTCACAACTCCTACACTCTCAAACATTCCGACCTCGACCTAGTAAAAAGGATACTCACCGACCTGCGCCAAAAATCTAATATAGTCATTGTATCCTTTCACGGTGGCGCCGAGGGCAAGGCCCACAATCACCTGCCCTACGGACAGGAGACCTTCCTTGGCGAGAACCGCGGCGACCTGCGCAACTTCGCCCATTTCTGCATTGACAACGGTGCCGACGTAGTATATGGCCACGGCCCTCACGTAGTCCGCGCCATGGAGGTCTATAAAGATCGTTTCATCGCCTACAGTCTTGGCAACTTCTGTACCCCTTACGGCATGAACCTCACCGGCATCTCCGGCTACTCCCCAATCGTAAAAATCACAATCGGCACTAATGGCACCTTTCACCATGGCAAGATTTATTCCTTTATCCAGACCAAGGGCGTGGGGCCACGCATTGACCACACCTTATCTGTGGCCAAGGAAATCAAACGACTCACTGAAGAAGATATTCAAGACTCGCCCATACGTATCGACAGCGAGGGCAACATTACCCTGCAATATTAAATAATCGTTAATTTCTTTAATTATTCCACGCCTCATGGAGTCATATTGAGTTAAAAGTCGTACTTTTGCAGCCCAAACAAATAGGCAACATATATTATATAAATCTAAAAAATGGATAAAGTAAGTTATGCACTTGGCCTCGGCATAGGCCACCAGCTCAAAGCCATGGGCGGCGACAAGCTCGTCATCGATGACTTTGCCCAGGCTATCAAGGATGTTATCAGCGATGCTAAAACCCAGATGGACATGAAAGAGGCACAGATAATAGCCTCGAACTTCATGGCTGAAGTAGAAGAAGAAAACAAAAAGAAACGCGAAGAGATAGGTGCTATGCTTAGAGTGGCCGGCGAGCAGTTTTTGGCCGACAATGCCAAGAAGGAGGGTGTAACCGTGCTGGCCAGCGGCCTGCAGTATAAAATACTCACCCAGGGCAACGGCCGCAAACCCAAGGCTACCGACAGCGTAAAGTGCCACTATGAAGGCCGTCTCATCGACGGCACCGTCTTCGACTCATCCTACCGTCGTGGAACCCCTGCCGTCTTTGGTCTCAATCAAGTCATCGCTGGCTGGACTGAAGGCGTACAACTGATGGCCGAAGGCTCCAAGTACCGTTTCTTCATCCCTTATAATCTGGCCTACGGAGCCAATGGCGCAGGCGACAGCATTCCACCCTATTCCGCACTCATCTTCGACGTAGAACTCATCTCTATAGAATAGCCCTATAGAAACCACCGACACCATCAGAACTATATAAACAGAAACAATTCAACAATCTCATAAACCAACAAAAAACAATGAAAAAGATTCTTTTCATCGCAGCCGCAGCCATCGTGGCTTTCAGCGCCTGCAACAATGGCGGCATCCCCAAGGGAAGCCCCAAGACCGACCTTGACACCCTCAGCTATGAACTCGGTGTAGCCAACTCTCAGGGCGTCAAGATGTACCTCGCCAACCAGCTTGGTGTTGACACCGCCTACATGGACGAATTCTACAAAGGTTTTGCCGCCGCTGCACAGGCAGGCGACGACAAAAAACTCGCTGCCTACTATGCCGGCATCCAAATTGGCCAGCAGATTGGCACACAGGTATTCTCCGCAGCCAATAGTGAGCTCTTCGGTCAGGACTCCACCAAGACCATCAACCTCCAGCAGTTAGTGGCCGGATTCATCGAGGGTACCAAGGGTGAGCCCATCGTTCCCATTGAGACAATTCGCACTGAGCTCAACAAACGCGTCGATGCCTATAAGGACCAATACCTGAGCAAGACCTTTGGTGACAACAAGAAGAAAAGCGAAGAATTCATCGCAAAGAAAGCCAAGGAAGAAGGCATACAGAAACTGTCTGGTGGTACCCTCTACAAAGTCCTCACCGAGGGCAATGGTCCCAAGCCGGCTGCCAATGCCAAGGTACAGGTAATCTATGAAGGCAAGACCATCGACGGCACCGTCTTCGACTCATCCGAAAAGAACAATAGTGGCAAGCCCACCGAGATACTTCTCAATCAAGTAATCCCCGCATGGCAGCAGGCCCTCACCCTCATGCCCGAGGGATCAGAGTGGGAACTCTACGTGCCCTACGACCAGGCCTACGGAAATCGCGACATGGGCCAAATAAAGCCCTACTCTGCACTCATCTTCAAGATCAAGCTCGTCAAGGCAGCCTCAGAGGTAACCATGCAGGGCAGATAATATAGAAAGAAGCAATAATATAAGGAAGTAAAGAAAAAGGAAGAATAAGGATAGAGGTAAAACCCATCCCTTATACTTCCCCAAAAAATAAAAAACCACAATGAAACGCATAATTATCTTTTCACTCGTTGCTCTCGTTGCCGCTGGCAGCGTGAGCGCACAGAAAAAGGCCAAGAAGACCAAGATCTCCAAACAACCTAAGATAGAGGTTGCAGCCCCCGCCGCCCCCGACACTGTAAGCGTTGACCGCTTCAGCTACGCCATCGGCTACGCCAACAGCAACGGACTTACCGGCTACCTCGCTCAGCGCATGGGCATCGACACCACCAAGTATATGGGCGACTTCATTCGCGGATTTCAGGAAATGGCTCAGCACAACGACCCCGCCCTCAAGGCCTACGCCGCCGGACTTCAGATTGGCGATCAGGTGTCCAACCAGATGCTTGAGAACATCAACAAGGAAATAACCGATGATCCCTCCGCCAACTTTGTTAATAAGAGCGAGTTTCTCCGTGGATTCCTGGCTGGCATCCAGCAGAGTGACACCACCATCACCGCCGACTCCGCCATGCATATCGCCCAGCGTCAAATGGAGTACTACCACAATGAGCTCATGGAGCGCAAGTACGGCGACAACCGCCGCGCTGGCGAAGCCTTTCTGGCCGAAAATGCCAAGAAAGACAGCGTAGTCACCCTGCCCAGTGGCCTGCAGTACAAGATTATCAAGCAGGGCAACGGCGAGGTGCCCAAGTCCAACTCCAAGGTAGAAGTCAACTATGAGGGCCGCCTCATCGACGGCACCGTCTTCGACTCCTCCTACAAGCGCAACAAACCACAAGAGTTTGGCGTCATGGGCGTCATCCCCGGCTTCAGCGAAGCCCTGCAGCTCATGCCTGCAGGCTCCGAGTGGGAGATTTACATCCCTCAAGAGCTAGGCTACGGCGATCGCGAGAACCCTAACTCGCCTATCAAGCCCTACTCCGCACTCATCTTCAAGGTTGAGCTCCTCAGCGTAAAGGCAGCACCCACGCCCAAGATACCCGCAAAGAAATAACCAATTTATGACCTACGCTGTCATCGGCACAGGAGCCATTGGCGGCTACTATGGATCTAAACTAGCTCGCTGTGGGCAGGAAGTTCACTTTCTGCTCCACAGCGACTATCGTTATGTCCTCACCCATGGCCTACAGATCAACTCCTGTGACGGCAGTTTTCATCTGCCACATCCCCTCGTCTATGAAAGCAGCAGCACCATGCCCCCTTGCGACGTAGTGCTGGTGGGCCTCAAGTCCGTCAACAACCATTTGCTCCCCTCGGTGCTCAAACCCCTGCTTAAGCCCACTACACTCATTATCCTCATCCAGAACGGCCTCGGTCTGGAGGATGACCTGCAAAGGCAAATGCCCGGCGTGGCTCTTGCTGCCGGCCTAGCCTTCATATGCAGTGCTAAGACCGAGCCTGGCATTGTCAATCATCAGTGCTATGGCAACATCAACATCGGCAACTATTCATGTTCTGACCCAACCATCATCGACCGTGTGGTAACCGACCTCCGCGCAGCTGGGGTGGATGCCAACACCGTAGAGTACCATGAGGCACGCTGGAAGAAAGCGGTCTGGAACATGCCCTTCAACGGAATGACCGTCGCTCTTCACACCCAGACCGACCAACTGCTGAGCCAGCCCGCCACCCGCCAGCTCATCCATAGCCAGATGCTTGAAGTCATCAGGGCCGCCCAAGCCTGCGGCGTTAGCAATATCGACGCCACCTTTGCCGACAAGATGATTTACAACACCGAGCACATGACTCCCTACTCGCCCTCCATGAAGCTCGACTACGACTACCGCCGCCCTATGGAGATAGACTATCTCTACACGCGACCCATTCAGATGGCGCGTCAGGCAGGCAGCCCCATGCCACAGCTGGAGATGCTCGAAGCAGAGCTCCGCTTCATGCAACAACAACACATTACCATATGAAAAAGAAAACAACCACAGCAGCCGCAGCAGCAGCTGTGATATTCGGCATAATCGTAGCCAGCCGCGGCTCCACCGAGCATATCCCTAATCCGCCCGACTATGCCGATACCACCATGTGGTACACAGCCCTCAGTGACACCTCCGACACCGGAGCTGATATCTTCTATATAGTCTCCACTTGGGAAAAAGACTGGTTTACCCCTGCCGACAGCCTCCCCTGCCACTATGCCGACGTGTGGAATCCAGTCCATCGTCAGCACATGGCCGACGAAATCAGTCGCATAGCCGCCTATATGGGACCCGGCAACAATTTCTATGCCCCTTACTATCGCCACACCACCATTGAAGCATTCGTCACCCAGAGTGAGGACACCGTCAGCCAGCGTATGCAGCTGCCCCTGGACGATGTCAGGGCCGCCTTCCGCCATTTCCTGCAGCATCGCAACCCCAGCCGCCCCTTTATTCTGGCAGGCTTCAGCCAGGGTGCCATCGCCGTGGTCGGCCTGCTAAAGGATATGGACGACCAGACCTACAACCAGCTAGCCGCTGCCTATGTCATGGGCTGGAAGATTACACCCCGCGACACCCTGCAGACCACACATATAAAGGGTGCCAAGGGCGAGAGCGACGTTGGAGTCACCATCTGCTATAACACCGTCAAGGCTCCACGTTATGCCAAGCCCCTCATCTCAGCCAGCTGCATAGCCATCAACCCCGTCAACTGGCGCACCGACACCGTCAGCGCTCTACTCCATGACACCATCCGCGTCAGCCTCTGCCAGTCACCACGCGTCCTCGTGGTCAGCGGCTACAGCGGCTCCGAGTACAGGCCCTATCGCGGCATCATCAACACCGGCGACATCCACAGCTGCGAGCCCTGGCTCTACAGCCAGTGCATAGCCCGCAACATCGCCGTCCGCACTCAAAAGTGGAGAAGCAATAAGCAATAGACCTTTGACTGTCGTCTAGTTAACTTACAATTTTCCCCCTCTTAAGAGGGGGACTTTGTTTTTAGGCTTAACATTGGAAAAATGCACGGAAATCCAGGTGGCAAAAAAAATATTTTGATGAACTCCCCTCCCTGCGTGACGAACTCATCCATTTGGAGAATATTTTCAGGACAATATTTTCCCCACTACGCGTTTTTCAGTAAATTTGCATCATGCAAAAGAAAAAACACATATTTCTCACAGCATTGACCCTGTGCCTCTGCCTCGTCGGACAGTCGCAGATAGACAGCCGTCTCACCTTCCGCCGCTTCGTAACCCAGGACGGCCTGCCACAGATGCAGACCGAGCGCCTCTGGCAGGACTCTCGCGGCTATATCTACGTAGGAACCCTCTCGGGTTTCGTGCGCTATGACGGCCGGCAGTTCACCCCCTTCCTCAAGGGGCGCCGACTCAACATCGTAGGCTTTGCCGAAACGGAAGGCAGCGTATGGGCCTTCGATTTCCGCCGTCAGTGGCTTACTTCATTCAGCAGCGTGGAGCCCCGCCCCATTGACCCAGAGGGCCATAGGCTTTTCAACAATTTCAACACCCCCATGCTGCCCAACGGTTATATGCTGCTGGAGAACGAGCAGGAAACTCACCGCCTGCTGTGCCGGCTCACACCCAAAGGCTACCAGCCCGTAGTGCGCAGTCCGCTGCTTGACCTTATGACTCCCGACCGCAAGCTCTGCCTCGACACCTCCGGCATCTATATCCCCACGCCGAAGGGGCTCTACCGCCTACACCGGGGCAGGACACAGCTCCTCTCCACCAAAGCCGACATATTCACCGTTGCCAGCGGACTGGCCTTCGCCTCCAGCGGCATTTACTCCATCACTGCCCGCGGCCTGACCACGCGCACGCCCTTCCCCTTCACTTCCGCCAACTACGGACTCACCGTCAGGACGCTGGCCAACGGCAATCTCGTCATAGCCGACGAGCATACCGTCTATGAATACGACGGCCATGAGGTGAACGCCATCGCTTCCGGATTCAACCTCATCAAGGATTTGCTCGTTGACCGCTGGGACCGCCTGTGGGTGGCCACCTACCAAGGGCTCTACTGCTTCTACAACCTTTGCTTCACCAACCACCACCTCACCGACCCCGACGATATCGTACGCGCCATCGCCACATCCGACGACGGCACCCTTATCCTCGGCACCCTCAACGGCAAGATCCTCCACGGCAACAAGATACTTGACGATAACTCCGACAACTATTACGCCCCCTCCGCCGTCAATATAAATAATAAGGTATATATGGCAGGCAACGGCGACATTGCCTGCATCAACCCAGCCTCCACACCCCAGGTGAGCTGGCTCGGACTACCCAACGACCGCTACATCTTCGTGGCCAAGGCAGGCGGTCGCCTCATCGTAGGCAGCCGTAAGACAATTTGCGCCATCTCACCCAATGCCCCCGGAACCATCGACACCCTCTATACCACCATACCCCACCCCTGGTGCGCTGCCCAGGACTCCCAGGGCCGCCTGTGGGTAGGCTCCACCTTCGGACTCTATGCCGACGGCAACAAGTACGACTATCCCCAGCAACTCATCATCACCACGATGGAGCGCGACAACCGTGGCAACATCATCTTCGCTTCCAAAGACTCCCTCTTCATCATCCGCAACGGAGAAATACAGCCCCTCCACCTTGACGGCTTAGACGGCCATGAAGTGCGCTCACTCCACGTCTCGCCCAAGGGCTACCTGGTCGTAGCGGCCATCGACGGACTCTTCGTCAGCCGCCTCGACAGCAGCTATGCCACGAGCGGCACCCGCTTCTTCAACAACCTCAACGGATTCACCTCTCAGGAGCCTCTTATGGCCACTATGGCCGAACAATCCGACGGCACCGTGTGGATGGCAGGACTGGAAGAGATGACGTCCTTCCGCCCCGCCGACCTGCTAGCCTATGATGAGGAGGACACCTATATCCAGCCGCCGCTCCAGTGGTGGCAGCACTGGTGGATATGGCTCATAGCCCTGCTCCTGCTGGCAGCAGCCATATGGGGAGCAGCCCGATGGTATGAGAAACGCCGCAACCGCCGCCGACTCATACGCCTGCAGCAGGAGAAGCAGCAGCGCGAACAGATGATAGAGACCATACGCCGCGAAGCCATCAAAGATGCCACCAACGACCTGGCACGCAACATACTGAAGATAACCGATAAGGCGACCGACGAGCATATCACCCTACGCACAGCCAGCGGCACAATCATTGCCGACCTCAAGGACATAGCCTACTTCAAGGGCGATGGTAACTACTCGCTAATGACATCATTCCACTCCTCCGCCACCGTGCTCATAAGTCTCGGCGCGCTGGAGAAAGAACTCAATCCCGCAGTCTTCGTCCGTGCCGACCGCAGCACCATCGTCAACATCCAACTCATCAGCTCCCTGCAGCCCAAGCAACGCCTGTGCCGCTTCCGCTCACCCAGCGGACAGGAAGTCGAGACCACACTGCTTACCCCAGCCTTCAAGCGGCTCCAGCAATACCTAGAAACCTAAGTCCACAAAATTTATCTGCGTCTTTGTGAAATCTAAACGCGAGCTCACAGAATAATTCAAGTTAAATTCTAAATAATTCAATTGAATTATAAAAATTAAGGCAACAATATAGCAGTTGGCACAGATTACAGTCTTTGCGGAATAGTCATGCTCTCTCTGTGCCAACATTTGTGTCATTGCCTATAAAAAAATAAAATGTTTTTTGCATACATTCCTGCATTGTTTCGGTTAAAAAGTTGAAAAACAGACGATTTAATATGCAGGGTATTTTTGTCCTGTGGAAATCAAAGGCGAAGCCTTCGCGAAGATTTCGTCGGTGGTCGCGCCGTCTTGA
>CADAJV010000029.1:0-1359 GCA_902788275.1 uncultured Bacteroidales bacterium
TCGTCAGGGACAAATGCGACTTCTGCATCGCAAAATGAAAAATAATTACATAACTATAGAAAATATTATGAAAAATGCTTGCATATAAACATAGAAAGCGTTTTGATTTTATCAGTACGCGGTTTTATTCTGTATGTACGCGGTTATTTTTCGTTTCCTCGCATGCTGTTTTTGTTTTCTCGCAGTTGTGTTAAGTTGGTGTTAAGTTCGTGTTAAGTTGGTGCGTGGGCTGCTTTTTTGTACCCTTTTATGCTATCTGCCGCGAGGTGTGAAGAAAAAGCGTTAACTTTGCGTTTGAGATCAAGAGATTTTATTTTTAATTTCTAATTTCTAATTCTTGCAATTTTATCATGTCTGTCTGTTTGTCTCTCAAAAGGATTACCGCTTCGCTCTCACCTTCGCTGTCCGCACCCCGCCCTTTGGGCGACAGTGCTGCTTCGGTTCTCTCAGAGAGAGCATTGCTCGAAAGAGCAATTTCTCGCGATGCCTACGGCATTACCGCCGCTGGGTGTGATGCCCGGCAGGTTCCCATGCTGCTGGATGAGTGCGGCGTGGAGTGGAACTCTATCGGGTGCTGCAACTGGCCGCAGGATTTTCCTTATGTGCCGAGGGTGGAGTTTCGCATAGCTGTCAGTTGCTCCCCAACCCCCTCTTTTCTGCTTCACTTTCGCGTGGAGGAGGACAGCATCAGGGCTCTCTGTGCGGAGGACAACGGCCGGGTGTGGACGGACTCATGCGTGGAGATGTTTTTGTCGCCTCATCCGGACGACGGTTCTTACTATAACCTGGAGTGCAACTGCATCGGCACTGTGCTGCTGGGCTACCACGATGGCAGGGGCAATAAGCTCCACGCCAGTGCTGACCTGATGGCCGGCATCAGCCGCTGGAGCTCACTGGGGCGCCTGCCTTTTGCGGAGCGTAAGGCTGACGGGCCGTGGCAGGTTGCCCTGGTGGTGCCTTTGACCTCTTACTGGATGGAGAGTGACGAGTGGTTTGGTGAGGGGGCGGTGATTCGCGGCAATTTCTACAAGTGCGGCGATGAACTGAGTAAACCTCATTTTCTTTCGTGGGCTCCTATTGAGTGGGAGAAACCAAACTTCCATTTGCCGCAGTTTTTCGGGCAACTGTGTTGGCGATAGTATAAATAGTAGTTAAGAAGTTAAGTAGTTAAGTAGTTAAGCCGTTAGTCTTTCTTCTTTCGGACTTTTCAAACCGTAAACGGTAAACTGTAAACCGTTTTTATTGCTGTCCGGTAAAAATAGTTACCAACGTCGTAAAGGCGCTTGTTGTCTAATTTCTCAGCTTATATAACGAAGCAGGGGTTACTTTTTTTGTAGCTGTTGCTCGTGTTATGATTAT
>CADAJV010000029.1:1372-28566 GCA_902788275.1 uncultured Bacteroidales bacterium
TGAAGTTACTATCATACGCCCTCCCCCCTTCGGGGTACTCCCTCTATCTTAGAGGGAGAGCCTGACACGCCGTTCTGCAAAAATACCCGACACGCCATTCTGCTACACGCCGTTCTGCATTTAAGATGGCAGGGAGCCGGCTCCCCCGCTAAGCGGGGTCCCCTTTGGGGAAAATAGATAAGGAAGCCTCGCGGAGCGAGGGGGTGGCCCGTAGGGCCGGGGGCGTATGAGAGTAACTTTTGTGTGCAACGTATGATACTAACTTTTACCGGACAGCAATAATAAATTTGTCAACTTTTTTGTGGCAAAAAGGGGTATTTGTTAGTTTTTTCCTCCTATTTCTTGGCAGTGTTTGGGAATATGCGTAATTTTGGCACAATATATATCTCTCTTTTGACAACCTGTATCCTAATGATAAAAATGAAAAGGTTCTTTATTCTTGCTGCGCTGGCCATAATGGTCGGTGGTCAATGGTCGATGGTAAACGGCCAGGTTTATAAGAACGCGTCAGAGCCCGATAAGATGTGGGGCTACTACTGCTACCGCGAGGTGCCGATTAAGGGCGTGGAGATTGACCCTAATGTCTATCGTGAGACTGACACCAAGTGGTATGACGCCCGCACCAACGAGAGCGTGATGAGCTCGATGCCCACTGTGCAGGGCATGATTCTGGCCTATCACTACCGCATTCCCAACGGCCACGTGAAGGCCGATGTGGTGTGGAAGAACAAGTATGCCAAGATGGCCAAGGTCAAGGTGAGGGTGGTGCACCCTCATTCGGGTCAGGTGCTTTACAACGGTGAGTTTGGCAACACTGACCTTGCCTCCACGGAGCGCACCGACGTGCTGTTTCCCGACATCAACTTCCCTACCGATGATTTCTACCGCATTGAGCTGCGCTGCGACGACTGGGGCGCCCTGCAGTCTATCAACTATTTCAACTACTACCGCGAGAGCGACCTGCCGGTGTTGATTCCGCGCAACTTTGGCGGCACGTCGGCTTTTATGAGTCCCTGGCACAGCACTCACCCCGAGGCTCCGGAGGGCGATGCCTACGACTGGATTTACGTGGAAGGGCGAGTGAATAGCGATCGCAACTTCCCGGGCACATATTATATGATGGTGGGCACGCCAACGGGCTACATGGGCATGCAGACTAACTATTTTGACACGGGTGCCAACGACTTTGTGAGGAGCACTCTCTTCTCGGTTTGGGACGCTGCCAATATGGACGAGGATCCCAACCTGGCCGAGTACCTGCAGTCGAAGGTGCTTGACGGCCACCTTGACGCTGTCCACACTCATGCCGGCGGCGAGGGCTCGAGTGCCTCGGTGATGTTTAAGGACGACCCCAAATGGTGGAAAGACGACCACTGGATTCAGTTCCTGGTAAACTTCCGCCCGATGACTACGCC
Organism: uncultured Bacteroidales bacterium; assembly: GCA_902788275.1. GTDB lineage: Bacteria > Bacteroidota > Bacteroidia > Bacteroidales > Bacteroidaceae > UBA6382. The sequence goes on from CADAJV010000029.1 coordinate 2,788, forward strand.
TGTCACCGTGAAAGACCGCAACGGGAAGGACTCTACCTTTAACTACGGATACACCGTCACTACTGCGTGGTATAAGGTTGACACTATGCCCGAGTGGCGCTATATGGCCAGCATCCGCGCTGCGGGCATCTGCCGCAACGTGAGCGGATGGTATGACTTTATTGAGCCGTTCACCAGCTATGCCGGCAACAAGATGCACACCGTCTATCACCGCCACCCCGCCATGCGCTCGGCCGCCAGCGGCAAGTGGTATAACTGCAACCAGCTGGTGCACGGCTATGATGACAATGGCGACAAGGACCGTCGTTACCATACCGACATCGGCCGCGGTGCCACATCGCTCTACGACAACTGCTTCCGCATGGACATGGGCGGCTACGTGCACTGGCACGACAGCGCCGAAGTGGTGCCTCTGGCCAAGGACATGAGTTTTGTCGACACCATACAGATAGACATTCTCAACAAGAGGGTCAACGAGACGCTGGCCTACGATGACTACTATAACCTCAACGAGCGTATCAACGCCTGCGCTGAGCATGTGACTGCATGGCACGTGATGAACAGCCAGACCAGCACGCCCAGCTCGGCACAGAATGTTATCGACGGCAGCAAGACCACTAAATGGTACACATCCAGCTATCCCGCCTATCTTGCCCTGGAGGCCGACGAGGAGCAGACCTTCAGCTCGTTTGAGCTCTACTGGTCTGCACAGTATCAAACGAGAGCCCACTTTGTGGACTTCTATACCAGCGAGGACGGCGAGAACTGGACTTTGGCCTACGACAGCTTGGAGGTCCGCTGCTTGGACCGCATAGACGTGACGCTGCCTAAGCCACTGAAGACTAAGTATCTGCGCATGATGTTCCATCATAAATATACGCCCAGCAAGGCGCTGCAGATTGACGAGCTGACTATGAGGGGTGAGTTTGACCTTGACGGCGTGAAGGCTCTGGCCAAGGAGCTGCTGGACAATGCCGGCACTCCCGACAATTATCCCGAGAGCGACCTGCAGGAGCTCAAGGCTGTATATGCCGACGGCACCTGCACCGATGCGCAGGCCCTGGCCACCGCCCTGCAGGATGTAAGCCGCAAGAGCTCATTCCTGCGTACATACCTGGTCAACAACCGCATCAACCTGGCCCAGGAACACGCTTACTATATGCCGGGCATGAACGGGCAGGGTGCCCTGGCCGCTACGGCCGACGGCAAGCTGACCAGCAAGGGGGCCACCGTGGACGGCGCACTTGCCCAGTATCAGGACAAGGCCGTGATGGATGACCCATACTGCAACTGGCAGGTGATGCACGACGAGCCCTTCACCGCCTACTACCTTTATAATATAGGTGCCAAGAAATTCCTTAACACCAACGCCGAGGGCGGACTGAGCGATGAGCCGCAGGCCCTGACGGCCAGACAGTGGGGCAAGGGCTTCTACTTCAGCGTGGAGGCCACCAAGGAGATTATCGGCCTTGACCCCACCGCCGCTACTCCCCTTACCAAGGACAGCAGGACTGTCAACCGCAATTTCTTCTATGTGTATGACAACTTCCGCATGATTCAGCCGGTGGCTGTGGCCGACTCGCTGCGCCAATACACCGAGCCCGGTGACAAGCTGGCCCTCTACAAGGCAGGCATCGAGGATATGCTCAATGCTCCCGTGGGAGTGGTGGGCGGATTCACCAGCGAGGAGGCTCGCGAGGCCCTGCAGGCTGCCTACGACAATGCCGATGCCGATCCTAAGGCCTTTATTGAGGCTGTGGAGAATGTTGACGTGCTGGAGTTTGACCCCGACAATACGGTCTATCGCTTCGCCTCCACCGATGAGAGCCTGGCTGCCAACCCCTATATAACGGCTGACGACGCCCTGCGCATCTATGTCAAGGCCGACAGCAAGGGCCCCGAGCAGATATGGCGATTTGAGAAGAAGAACGACGGCTACACCCTCTCGTCGCAGGGCGTGACGCTCAAGCCTATGGGCAACCGCGTGGGTGAGACCATCAGCTCAACGTCCAATTATAACATGGGCGGTATATTCACGCTGAGCCAGCCCTCGCTGGGCAAGCACTATCTGGCCGCCACTGAGTTTGCCGCTGCCGTGGTCAACGGCACCAACTCGCCTATCAAGAGCGCTGCACCCGATGCTGAGGGCAGCACATGGTATGTGGAGCCCGCCCAGACAGCCAGCTTCTCGCTCAACTCAGTGGGCGTGACCTCCGTATTCTTTGATTATGCCATTATCTTGCCCGAGGGCGTCAGTGCCTACGGCGTGAGTGGCGTGGAGGCTGACGGCTCGCTGCAGCTCATCGATATGGGCGACACCATCCCTGCCCGCACAGGTGCCATCATCGTTGGCGATAAATACCAGAAGGTGACGGTGGAGGTGTCGGGTGCCGACTTGCCTGCCAAGGAGGGCAACCTGCTTAAGGGCGTTTATTTCCGCAACACCTCGCTGGCTAAGGGCACCTTTATGACCCTGGCCACCGCCGGCGGCAAGGCTGTGATGAAGAAGCCCGCCATAGCTGTGGTCAATGCCAACCAGGTATATCTGCCCGTTACCGACGACATGCCCAACATGGGCACCTACACCTTCAACGAGGATGACATTACGGGCATAGAGAGTGCGAAAGTTGAAGAGTGCGAAAGACTGAAAACTCAAACCTGCTACGACCTGCAGGGCCGTAAGGTAAGCGGCACTGTGAAAGGTAACATCTATATCCGCAACCATCATAAGATATTGGTCAAATAGTTTATTAACCCTATTATAGTAATGAAAAGACATTTGTTATCTTTTGCCGCCATCATGCTGATGCTGATATGCGGCATCGGCCTTGTTAAGGCCCAGAATGTTACGGTTGACGGCATTGACTACGCCTTGGGCGAAGGCACCGCAACCGTAGTGAAAGGCACCTACTCAGGTGAAGTGGTAATACCCGAGTACATCGAGGTGGACGGCGCCTTCTACGATGTGACCGCTGTGGCAGACCGCTGCTTCCGCGACAATCACGACCTTGAGTCAGTGGAGTTTAAAGGCGCTTCGGTGGACTTTGAAGGTGTGGCAACCTTTGAGAATTGCGAAAACCTGCACACCATAATAATGCCCGAGCAGTCCTACAAACTGGGCGAGTGGTCGTTTGCCGGCTGCTCAAAGCTGCAGACCATACAGATTCCCGAGGGTATCGCCGATATCGGCAACTCGATGTTTAAGAACTGCTCAGAGCTCTACGAGGTTACCCTGCCCTCTACGCTTACTCGCATACGCATTGACGTATTCCGCGGCGCACCCATGCTGCAGACTGTTTACCTTAACTCCAGCGAGGCGCCCAGTGTGGATAATAGTCCCCTGACCAGTGGTGCCACCGTAGTGGTGCCCGATGAGTATAAGGAAAACTACTCCTCCACTTGGTGCGGTGCCATTGTTATGAGCAAGTCTGACTTTGAGCACCCCTCCTCCTATACCGAACTGAAGGTCTATATTGACCTAATCAGCGAGAGTGGCATATCCTATGAGGCCGGTACAACCCCCGGCACCTATCCTGCCGACAAGGTGGAGACCTTTGAGACAGCCCTTATCAACGCAATGATGATGTTGGAGGGCGACTATAGCGAAGAAGAGTACGCTGAGGCCCTTGAGAACCTCAAGAGTCTCCGTGAGGACCTTGACAAGTCGTTTAACCCTCTGACCGACGGCTACTACTACATTGTAAGCGCATACCCCGACTTCCTGGCTAAGCAGTCAGAGGAGAAGGCTATGAGTGTTGACGGCAACAAGCTGACCTGGAAGACCTTCAGCGAGCAGGACCCCACTGAGGTGTTCCATATTGTGCCCCTGTCAAATGGTAACTACACCATCCAGAACTACTCCAACGACAAGTATATCAAGTCGTCCTCCAGTGCACAGGCCGGCCAGAAGGTGACCCTCTCAGCTGACCCCCTTACACAGCAGACCATCACCCCGATAGGCTCGTTGCAGTGGCTTATTGCCAATACTTTCTGTGACATCTCCTATCACCCCGAAAGCCACGGCTCCGGCTCCGGCAAGAAGGGCGACATTGTGACCTACAACGCCAACGACCTCAATGGCATTTCGACATGGTATCTGCGCTATGTTGACGAGAGCTACCTTGACGAGCTCGCCGCCATCAAGGCTCAGCTGGCCCTCAACGACGAGATTGCCGGCCTTATAGAGGAGGCCTATGTGCTTCGCGACAAGACTGTCAGCTATATCAAGACAGACAAACTCATCACCAAGGTGGACGACGAAGACCCCACCAAGGGACAGATAATCTCCAATGCCAAGGATGAGGCCGAGGGTACCTATGCATCCCTCATTGACGGCGATCTGAGCGGCGACAAGTTCTTCCACTCCTCCTATCACACTGACCCCCATGCCTTTAACTATCTGCAGGTTGACCTGCTGGAGAACAGCGTGAGCGGATTCCAGGCCCTGCTGGCTCTCCGTTCTGGTGCCTACGGCACTGCCGATGCTCCCGAGGAGATTGCCATCTATGCTACCAACGATACCACCGGCACATCTGCTGGCACTGAGGTAATGGACTCCATTTGCACTATCAACCTCACGTGGGCGAACATACGTTATCAGTACACTCCCATCGTTGACCTTGGCAAGGATTACCGCTACCTGCGCTTCACAGTGAAGAAGACTCATGAGAACCGCTCCGGTGGCTTTGAACACCCATTCTTCTGCCTGGGCGAGTTGCAGGTTTACGGCATGAAACTTGACACTGAACATTCTCAGTATTACTATATGGACGGCATGAAGGATGCTGTTGACAACATGATGACCGCCACTGGCGAGGCTGAGGGCGTGCTGGCCGAAGGTGCCACCACTCAGGAGAATATCGACAAACTCCGTAGTGCCATTGATGCAGTGAAGGAGCTCTATATCGACACCGTGGCCCTCAACACAGCCATTGCCTACGCAGAGAACCTGATAGCCAATACCGAGGTTGGCGAAGAGCTTGGCCAGACCACTCAGGACGCCATCGACGCCCTGAAGAGTGTGCTCGACGAAGTGAAGAAGTCTGCCTTTGCTGACCCGCTTGTCAAGGCCGACGTAGATGCTGCCATCAAGAAGATGACCGAGGCCAACGAGGCCTTCGTCAAGACCATCAAGGGCATTGAGCCCAACACGTGGTACTACATCGTATCAACAGCCATCTATCGTGAGGGCGACCCCGGCGAGGATGACGCACGCTGCATTGACAATGTAATCTATGCCTCTGGTACCAGCGATGGAGATGCCCTCAAGTGGGGCCTCAACGAGGAAGGCACCATGGGCTATATCTACAATCCCTATGCCATGTGGCGCTTTGTGCCCATCGAGGGTTCCGACAGCTACTATGTGCAGAACCTCGGCAACGGATTCTATATGGGCGACACCAACGGTGCAGAGGCTACTGTCAAGGTCAGCTACACCGGTGTGCCATATAAGGTAGGATTCCTCGGTGGCGGTCAGTTTGAGCTTATTCCCGCTGGCAATGGCAACACCCTGCAGCTCCACGCTAAGGGTGACGGCAACACTGTGGTTTGCTACGATGACGGCGGCTTCAACTCCGCTTCTTCCTGGACTTTCTCTACCGTGGAGGACAAGGCCGACATGATTGTTTACCCCTCACTCTACAACTTCACCGACGTGATGTGCGTTCCGTTTAATCTTGTAAGTGTGGCAGAACTCAACGACGATGTCCATACTTATGCTGTCAAGAGCATGACTTACGATGCTGATACCGACGAGACCACCATAGAACTCTATGATAAGGAGGAGTTTGCTGCCGGCGAGCCCTGCATTGTCTGGATTGGTGACCCCGAGGGCGAAGGCGACAGCGACCCCTATGAACTCGTTATTCCGTTCCCCACAGAGGTGACCAGCGCGCCCATCAACGGCAATGGTATCTCCGGTTGCCTGCATGGTGCCGGCTTCCCTGCCAAGACAGCCTTCTCTACCGGTCGCAAGTATGTAGCAGCTGACGACGGTGTAGGTATCGGCGCACAGACCGGTGTTATCGACCCGCAAACCTACAAGGGTGCTGTTGACGGTGTTGAGACCGCCAAGACCCTCGTGCTCAAGGGCCTCCGTGCTATCGGCAATCCTGCCGACGTTGACGGCGACGGCAATGTCAACACTGCCGATGTGGTATCTGTATATGCCTTTATCATCGGCGGCGAGTCCTCTGGCATCACCAGCAGTGCAGCCGATGTAAACGGTGACGGCGAGGTCAATTCTGCCGATGTAGTGGCCATCTACACTGCTATCGTAGGCTCTGATGCAGCCGGCAGCCGTGCCTTCAAGGCTCAGATGCAGAAGGTTCTTCAGGAGAAGTAAACCGTAGAAAATATTGTTAATTAGGAATTAGGAATGCCGCGGCATTTCTAATTTCTAATTTTTTAACTCCTAACTCTTAACTCCTAACTCCTAACTCCTTGCAATTCCTACCGACAACCAAGAAAGAAGTAGAGCATCGCGGCTGGCAGCAACTTGATGTCATCCTTTTCAGTGCTGATGCCTACGTTGACCACCCCGCTTTTGGGGCGGCTGTTATCGGTAGGCTCCTTGAGAGTCTCGGTCTCAGGGTGGCCATAGTTCCGCAGCCTGACTGGCACGGCGACTTCCGCGATTTCCGCAAGCTGGGACGCCCACGCTATTTCTTTGGCGTATCGCCAGGAGCCATGGACTCGATGGTCAATAAATATACTGCAGCACGCCGTCTGCGTTCAGAGGATGCCTACAGTCCCGACGGTCGTCATGATAAGCGCCCTGAGTACCCTACCGTTGTCTACACAAAGATTCTTAAGCAATTGTGGCCCGATGTTCCTGTGGTGCTTGGCGGCATTGAGGCCTCCATGCGTCGGTTGGCTCACTATGATTACTGGCAGGAGCGCCTGCGTCCCTCCATTTTGGTTGACTCCGGTGCAGACCTCATTACCTACGGTATGGGTGAGCAGCCCACTTCATCCCTTGTTCGCCTTATAGACGACAAGCTGCTGCACGGCCGCGAGGAGGCTCAGGCCTCCGCTGCTGATTTGCACCAATTGCTCCGTAAGTACCCTATCCGTCAGACTGTAAGATTGGTTGATAAAGCGGAATTAGGAATGCCTCAGGCATTAAAATCTCAAAATTCAAAAGACAGCATCTTCCTTCACTCCTACGCCGATTGTCTTGCCGACCGTCGCAAGCATGCTGAGAATTTCCGACATATTGAGGAGGAGAGCAACAGCCTGCAGCCGCATCGCATAATGCAGGAGCAGGCTAAGGGAGTGTGGGCGGTGGTGGAGCCGCCGTTCCCACCGATGACCACCGAGGAGATAGACCGCTCCTTCGACCTTCCCTATACGCGTCTGCCTCACCCCAAGTATAGAGGCAAGCGCATACCGGCCTATGATATGATACGTCACTCCGTATGCATCCACCGCGGATGCTTCGGCGGGTGCGCTTTCTGTACTATCTCTGCCCATCAGGGCAAGTTCATAATGAGTCGCTCCAAAGAGAGCATCCTTCGTGAGGTAAGGCAGATAACCCAGATGGCCGACTTCAAAGGCTATCTCAGCGACCTCGGCGGTCCTTCGGCCAATATGTATATGATGGGTGGCCAGGACAAGAGTCTCTGTCAGCGCTGCAAGCGCCCTTCGTGCATCTACCCCTCTATTTGTCGCAATCTTAACACAGACCACCGTCCTCTACTTGATCTCTATCGCGCTGTGGATGCGGTGCCGGGCGTCAAGAAGAGTTTTATTGGTAGTGGCGTTCGCTACGATCTTCTTCTTGACCGTGATTCATCAGCCCGTGAGTATGCCGAGGAATTGATAAGACATCATGTGTCGGGTCGTCTCAAGGTGGCACCTGAGCATACAGAAGATCATGTGCTTCGCCTGATGCGCAAGCCCTCGTTTAATCTTTACTATAAATTTAAGGAAATCTTTGACCATGTGTGTCGCCGCTATAAGTTGCCATATCAGATAGTACCATATTTCATATCTTCTCACCCAGGGTGTACGGAGCGCGATATGGCCTCGCTGGCCCTCAAGACTCGCGCCCTCGGCCTTCATTTGGAGCAGGTGCAGGACTTTACTCCTACGCCTATGACCGTCAGCACTACTGCATGGTACACTGGATTTCATCCCTATTCCCTTGAGCCTGTAAGCTCTGCCCATTCTCCTGCCGATAAGCAGCGACAACGCAGTTATTTTAATACACCGAAAAAGAAATAGACCCTCTCGCAGGAGGGTCTGTTTGTATCTCTATAATTTAGGCAACAATATAGCAGTTGGCACAGATTACAGTCTCTGCGAAATAGTCATGCTCTCTCTGTGCCAACATCTATATTATTACCATAATTTAATATTGAGGTCCACTCCTACTTGCACGGGGTGCCCTTTCTGCGCATAGGCGCGACCCATTGATTGGAAGTAGAATGTATGGTAGTTCTTGTCCAGCAGGTTGCGGCCCCAAAGGTTGATGCTGCATTTGCCGAAGTCCAGTATTGCGTGGGCGCCAAAAGTGAAGTATATGGGTTGGCTTGCACTGTTGGCCTCGTTCCAATAGATGCGGCCTGCTCCTAGCGTGTTGATGCCTAGCGTGAGGGAATGGAATTTTACCGTTGACTGTTGTCTACTGCCCATTGAGGAACTTACAGCTTTCCAGTCGATACCAGCGCTCAGGGTATGGCGCGGAATGAAGGGCACGTAGTTGTGTGTATAGTTCTGGTCGGTGCCGTCATCATACTTGGTAAAGGTGGCGTGGGTGAATCCGTAACTAGCCCATGCGCTGATGGCTTCAACAGGGGCATATTTCAGGCTGAGCTCGGCACCCCAGCTGCGGCTGCGTCCGGCATTGACCATCATACGGCCGTAGCCGTTGTCAGAGAATCGGGCTATCTGCTGGTCTCTCACCGAGGTGAGGAAGAGGGCAGCATCTAAGGTGAGCCTGCTCTCCAGCACTCTGAGCTTGGTGCCTGCCTCGTAGGTCCAACTGAACTCGGGCTTGTAGCTCACGGTGCCCTTGAGGTCCTCGGCCTCAGCCTCGCCATGGGCAGGGCGCAGGTCGCTCATCATCTTGGTGCGCATACCGTCTTGCAGCATGTCGGAGAACATCTGGATGTTGTAGCCTCCGGCGCGGTGACCTTTGGCGGCGGAGAGATATAAGAGGCTTGAGCGGTCCTTTCCTATCTTCCATGTCAGCGTAGCCTTGGGCAGCACCTCTAGGTTGTCGTCTCTCATTTTACCCTTGTACTGCGGCTGCACGGTGAGGTTTTGGTATTGCGGCATCCTGCGGCCCATAATCAGAAAGTTGTAGTTTACTCCGGCCTCCGACAGATAAGTGAGGCTGTTGTGCTCATAGTCCAGGCGTGTGCCCAGGGTGGCAGACAGGCGGTCGGTGAAGTTGACCGTTGATTGGTGGAAAACGGCTACATTAAACACCGGGCTTTTAAAGTCGTTGACCGTAGGCATCTCTGCGTTATTGAACTCCACGCCCATCTGTGGTGCTCCAGAGTTTTGGTGCGCCTGGTCAAGGTAGCTGTTGATGGTCTGCTCCAAAAAGTTGAGACCGTTGCGGTGGAACACCACGGGACTCTGTGTGGTAAGCCACTGTTTGCTTAGGCTTAGGCCGGTGAGCCACTCATACTTGACCGTTGATCGTAGAGGGTTGAGGTTTTTAAAGACAATTTCTTCGCTCAGCACCGTCAGTCTTTGACGCTGCTCCAGCGAGTATATCGAGTCGCTGAGGAAGTCCTGGTCCATAAACATACGGTCCTGCAGCTGCTGCAGCGCGGTCACGGCATTTATCACGAAGCTCTTGCCCTGCCACTCAATGTTGAGGCCGCCGTTGAGCATGCCGCGTCGATAGCTGCTCTTCTCGTCGCTGGTGATGCGGCCGACATTGTCGGGATAAGTCTCTGTTCCGTCAGTGGAGCCCATATAGAAATAAGGGTAGCCACCCTCGTGAGTATAGTCGTAGGCTACCGAGAGGTCCAGTTTCAGGGCCTCTGAGGGCTTGAGGATACCGCGCAGGCGTCCGCCGCCGCTCTCAACCTTGTCTTGCCGCTCATGGCGAAAGTCGTTGTGCCATAGCCCGCTGCTGCCGTCATAGTAGCCCCCGGCGCTGAAGGCCAGCTTGTCACTCAGGCGGTGGTAGTGGGTGATGCTGGCGCGCCGCTGCCAGCTACGCGAGGCCAGCGAGAGCTTTATGTCTGTGCCCTGATAGTTGAAGGGATTCTTGGTGTTCACCTTGATAAGCCCTCCCATGGAGTTGCGGCCGTAGAGAGTGCCCTGCGGCCCGCGCAGCACGTCGATGCGCTCAATGTCGTAGTAGGGGAAGTCGAAGGCACTCTTATCCAAATAAGGCACGTTGTCCACATACAGGCCTACGGCGGGAGTGTTGATTCTGGAGCCCACGCCGCGAATATATACTGCCGAGGTAAGACGCGAGCCGTAGTCTGGGATGAACAGGTTGGGCACAACCGTGCTGGTGCCCTTGAGTGAGGTTATGCCGTGTAGCTGCATATCCTGCTGCCCGAGCATAGTTACGGCTGCAGGCAGCTGGCGCAATTTACCTTGCTCCTTGGGCGTGGCGATGACCACCACGTCCTCCAGGTCAATCACCCTTGCCGTGTCGGCAGGGGCTACTTCAGCCTTGGTGTTGATGGACAAGAGGCATGAGGATAGCAACAAGATAGATTTGAACTTGGAGGTTTGGATTTTATACCAGAGATTCATAGCTATACACATTTGAGTCAGTTTACGTCGGCAAAGTTACAACAAGCATCTTAAGTGTGCAATCCCCATTTTTGATGATTTTAGAGGGGTTGTGATATCTTCAGCGCGTAGAGAGGAAGTAAAGACTCGTGAGAGAGAACATTTTCGATAAACCTAAAGCAGAGTCAAGTTTGGTTAAACTATGCTGAGGCGAGAAAAGATGCTTGCGAAGTAACCAATGATTTATCCGCGCGCAGAATAATAGTTGTAAATTAGTGGATGGGAAAATAATCGAGAATAGAAAGAATCCTGACTCGATAGGCGATACGACAGTCTTCCTCTGTTTTTTAATCGATGGTAGTCAGTTGAAGTACGGTACTGGTAAACCGTCGCGTGGAGAGTATAGGCAGACCTACCTTCATTAGGTGATCACCGCTATATACCTTGTCGTGGCAGGAGAGGCGGCTCTGCTGATTGGGCATGAGGTTTATCTCACGGACGAGGTAGCGGCTCAGTGGGTTGAGTCCCTGCAGTCGCACGGGCTGGATGGCTTCGCCGTAGCGCGGGCTGAGGTTGTAGGCGAAGACTACGGCTGACGGCTCTCTGTCTTGATTGGCTGTTGGGGTCGGCGAGGGATTGCCTACGTACATCACGGCCATGTGGTCGGTTTGCAGCGGTGAGACGAGGCGATACTGGTCGCCGTCGAGGATGAGGGGCTTGAGGCGGTTGAAGTTGTAGATGGCCTCACGGCAGAACAGCTGGTCTTGCTCGCTCATGCGCTTGAGGCTTATGTCGAAGCCGAGCTTGCACATGGAGGCTACGTCAACGCGAAACTTGACGGAGGTCTGCGAGTTCCAGTTGGTGACGTGGGCGCAGAGCACCTTGGCGGGGAAGCAGTGGCTGTAGGCCCACTGCATGTAGATGCGCTCTACGGGGTCGGTGTTGTCGGAGGGCCAGAACTCGGTGAAGTATTTGAGGGCCTCGTAGTCGCAGCGCCCGCCGCCGCCTGAGCATAGCATCATGTGGGTCTGGGGATGTGCGTCGTGGAGTCGGCGCAGCACGCTATAGAGTCCGCGGGTGAAGTCGATGTAGAGGTTGCCTTGCTTCTCCTTGAGGTAGGGGGAGTAGGCGTTGGTGATCATGGAGTTGCAGTCCCACTTGAAGAACTGGATGTCGGGATTCTCTCGTAGCAGATGGTCTGGCACGGAGAAGACGAAGTCTTGCACCTGTGGGTTGCAGAGGTCGAGTACGAGCTGGTTGCGGTAGTAGTATGTCTTGCGGTTGGGCAGTTGGATGACCCACTCGGGATGTTGCTCGTAGAGTTCGCTCTTGGGGTTGACCATCTCGGGCTCTATCCAGATGCCGAACTTTACACCGGCAGCACGGGCAGAGTCCACAAGACCCGGCACTCCGTGCGGCAGCTTGCTCTGCATAGCCTGCCAGTCGCCCAAGCCTGCGTGGTCGTTGTTGCGTGGATGCTTGTTGCCAAACCATCCGTCATCAAGCAGGAATAGGTCAACGCCCAACTTCTTGGCCTCGTGCATGCAGTTGCTCAGTATGGGCTCGTTGAAAGAGAAGTAGGTGTTCTCCCAGTTGTTGAGCAGGGTGAAGCGGTCGCCTTCGCCGTCCATTACCTGCCAGCGGCGTGCCCAGCGGTGTATCTGGCGCGAGGCTTGCCCCTCGCCCTGGGCGGAGCGGGTGAAGATGAAGTCGGGGGTGGTGAACACTTCGCCCGGGCGGAGCTCGTAGTCGGAGGTAAAGGGGTTGATGCCTGGCACCAGACGCAGCACGCCCTCATTGTCCACTTCAAAGGTAAAGCGGAAATTGCCTGTCCATCCCAGTGTGCCGAGCAGCATCTCGCCTTCGTTTTCGGAAACGGGGGTGCCGATACCCAACTCAAAGTAAGGACTGACGTACATTGCCGAACGGCTGCCGAGCTTGGAGTCAATGATTTTTTTGCCGAAGAAAAGTTCTTGGGTGTTGGTGAGTCCCTCGGTGCCCCAGTCGCCGTTGTACTGGGTTAGAAAATAGCGGTTGCTGTCAAAATAGAGCATCGCGCTGGCAAACTGGAAGAGGGTAACGGGTTTCTTTTCGTGATGCACTATTTCGCTCCATGTCTTGATGACGTTCTCCTTGGTGTAGGCCTGATAGTGGAGTATCACTTCTACGGGATAGACTTCGTCCTTGAGGTGCACGATGGTCTCGGTGCCGCCGGGGATGACTTTCTGCTCGTGGCTGACATAGGTGAGAATGGTGCAACGGGTGCCGTCGTTGTGGATGATGCCGAGGGCGGGCTCAAAATAGTCGTCATAGCCTGCGCCCTGATAGGCCTCCCTGTGATTGGAGCCATAACTGAGGGCCGAGGGGTCGGTTAACCGTTCGCCAAAATAGGTTTGGTAAATGCGGCTATTACTTACTACGTGGAGTATGAGGTCGGTATTGTCGGTGCTGATGCGTAACATCTTGTCGGCAGCGGCCTGCGTCACGCTGGTGGTGAGCAGCAACAAGGCGAGTGTGATAGCCTTAAAAAGACAGGTGGTTTTCATATTTGGTTGTTAGAGCAGGAATCGGAAAATGTCGTTGCCGATGGCATAGACCATTAGGGCGAGGAGGAGCCACATGCCTATCATTTGGGCGCGCTCTTGGAACTTTAGGCTGAACTTACGACGGAAGACTATCTCCAGCAGCAGGAACAGGGCGTGGCCGCCGTCTAGGGCGGGGATGGGCAGTACATTCATGAAAGCGAGGATGATGCTGATGAAGGCGGTAAGCTCCCAGAAACGTTGCCAGTCCCAGCTCGCGGGGAACATGCTGCCTATGGCGCCGAAGGAGCCGACGCTCTTGGCTCCCTCCTTGGTAAAGAGGTACTTGAGGTCGCTGACGTAGCCGCAGAAGACGTTGACACCATAGCTGAAGCCTGCGGGTATGCTCTCCAGCAAGCCGTATTCCTCGGTGATGGGCTTGTAGTAGCGCAGGGCATAGGTCTTGCCGATGCCCATCTGTAGCTCGCTGTTGAGCAGCAGGGTGATGGTGTCTATCTTGAGGCTGTCGGCCCGCTGAACGGCTACGGCCACGGTGCGTTTGCGTAGGGAATCGTTGGTGGTGGCTCCCTCAAGGCTGCGGCTGAGTATATGTATCTGTTCGTCATAGTCGGTCCAGGAGTCGATGGGGTGCCCATTGAAGGCCAAGATGCGGTCGCCGCTGCTGATGCCGGTCTTGGCGGCGGGACTGTTGGGCAGCACGGTATCAATTACACTTGGCAGGTAGGGGGCTATGAACGGACGGTCGCCCTGCAGCATGTCAAGCAGACTCTGGCCGCCCTCAGGCATGGTGATAGCCACCTCGCGCCCCCCGCGCAGCACAGTGACTTGGTGGGCATTACTGATGGAGCGTAGCACATCGGTGGTGAAGTCGCGAAATGTCTCTCCGTCGGCGCTGACTGGTATGTCGCCCTGGCGGAAACCGATGGATTGAGCCTGCTCGTTGTAGGTGAAACCCATCTTCATGTCGCGGAGAGGTATGTAGCTGCTGCCCCACACGAAGAGTATCATGGAGTAGATGACGAGGGCTACCAGAAAGTTGACTATCACGCCGGCCAGCATGACGAGCAGTCGCTGCCAGGCAGGCTTGGTGCGAAACTCCCACGGCTGTGGCGGCTGGCTCATCTGCTCGCGGTCCATCGACTCGTCAATCATTCCGGATATCTTGACATAGCCGCCAAGGGGTATCCACCCTATGCCGTATTCGGTGCCGTGATAGGGATAGTTGCCGTCTGGGTCTTTCTCAATGGGCTGCTTGCCGCACAGGCGGCGCCACCAGCGGGAGTAGGTGCTGAAGAGGTGGAACTTGTAGTCGAAGAAGAGGAAGAATTTCTCTACTCGTATGCCGAAGAGTTTAGCCATGGCAAAGTGGCCGCCTTCGTGCAGGACAATCAGAATGGAGAGACAAAGTATGAGCTGTGCTGCTCGGATAAGGAAAAGGTCCATGTGAAAGTTTAATATAAAAGTTTGAAGTTAACGAAACGACAGTAATATCTGTTTTCAGTTTGAGAGTTCTGTTGCAATGGCGCGGCTCTCAAGGTCGGTTTGGAGGAGAGTGTTAAGTGAGGGTGAGGGCTCGAAACTGACACGTTGCATAGTGGTGGCTATTATCTGGTTGAGTTGTGGGAAAGTGATCTTGTTTTGTCTGAAGGCTAGGTTAGCTACTTCGTTGGCGGCATTGAGTATGCAGGGCATATTGCCGCCGCGACTGATGGCCTGATAGGCTATGCCGAGACAGGGAAAGCGCTCTAGGTCAGGCTGCTCAAAGGTAAGGGCACCTGTTTCAAAGAGGTTGAGTCGCTGCCCTGAGAGGCTGAGTCGTTCGGGGAAGGAAAGGGCATACTGTATGGGCAGGCGCATATCGGGCAGGCCGAGCTGTGCCTTGACGGTGCCGTCGCGATATTGCACGGCGCTATGTACTATGCTCTGGGGATGGATGAGCACCTCGATATGCTGTGCATCGATGCCAAAGAGCCATTTAGCTTCGATTATCTCAAAGCCTTTGTTCATCATGGTGGCGGAGTCAATGGTTATCTTGGCGCCCATATGCCATGTGGGGTGCTGCAGGGCTTGTGCTGCGCTGACGGTGCTGAGTTGCTCTTTGGTGAGCTGGCGGAAGGGGCCACCGCTGGCGGTGAGCAGCAGTTTGTCGACATTGTCAGGGTTCTCGCCCACCAGACACTGGAAGATGGCGCTGTGTTCGCTGTCAACGGGCAGGATGGGGGCCTTGTGTTGTGCGGAGAGGGCAGTAATGAGTTCTCCGGCCACCACAAGGGTCTCTTTGTTGGCCAAGGCTATCTGCTTGCCTGCACGTATGGCGGCTATGGTAGGCTCAAGCCCGCTGAACCCTACGGTGGCGGTCAGCACCACATCAACGTTGTCCATCTGTACTACTTCGCAGAGGGCTTTTGCTCCGCAATAGACCTTGACAGGTCTGTTACTCAGTGCCTCGCGTACCTTATTATATTGTGTCTCGTCAACAATCACCACAGCATCGGGCTCAAAGCGGACGGCCTGTCCTATGAGGGCGTCAGCATGACTGTAGGCAGTGAGCACTCTTACCTCGTAGCGGTCGGGGTGCTCAGCTACTACTTGCAGTGCCTGGGTACCGATGGATCCTGTGGAGCCGAGGATGGCGAGTCTTTTCTTCATTTTAACGATTTAATTCTTTGGCTTTTATGTTTGTCAATCCTATTCCACCAGTCCCTCGGGCAGGTTGAGTGTGAGGGTGCGGTTGTTAAGGTCTATTTTTTCTACCAGGTCGGGATGGACAGGCAGGATAATCTCTTCGCCTTCAGCAGTGGCAACTATCAGCAGCGTGTTGGCCGAACTGTCATCTACCTCGCTGACGATGCCGAGCTGGCCGGCCCGGATGTCGCTTATGGTAAAGCCGGTAAGCATCTTCCACGATGTGAGCTGCTCACGTTTCGTCTTGATGGCAGCCATGGGGTAATAGACATTGGCGTTTTGCAAGACGGTTGTAGCCTCAACACTGTCGTAACCCTCAAACTTCACGATTGCCTGCTCACCATTGCGCACACGCCAGTCTTCAATATAGAAAGGCACGAGCAAGCCATCAATGTCAAGGACCAGGTATTCGCACTCATCTGAGGTGAAGATGTCATCCGTGTAGCGGAGCACCATCTCCCCTTTCAGGCCGTGAGCACTGCCCAGGCGGCCAATCTTGAAAACTTCGTCGTGCCTTATCATTCTCGGGTAATCTTTGCGCCGAGGGCGTTGAGTCGCTCCTCAATGGCCTCATAGCCACGGTCTATCTGCTCTACGTTGTCAATGCGACTAGTGCCTTCGGCGCTGAGCGCAGCGATAAGCAGTGCTATGCCGGCCCTGATGTCGGGCGACACCATGCGGCGGGCGCGAAGTTTGATGGCTTTATCATGGCCTACCACCACGGCGCGGTGGGGGTCGCACAGTATGATTTGGGCTCCCATCTCTATTAGGCGGTCAACGAAGAAAAGGCGGCTTTCAAACATCTTTTGGTGAAAGAGTACGGTGCCTTTGGCCTGAGTGGCTACCACTATGAGCACGCTAAGCAGATCGGGAGTCAGACCGGGCCACGGTGCGTCGTCGATGGTCATGAAGGAACCGTCAAGAAATGTCTCTATCTGATAGTGGTCTTGCTCAGGCACACGGATAAAATCTTTACCGAACTCCAGGCTAATGCCCAGCCGTTGGAAACATTTGGGTATGTTGCCCAGTTCCTTGACATTGACATCGCGTATGGTTAGGCCGCCGCCCAGCATGACCGACATACCGATAAAACTGCCCACCTCTATCATGTCGGCCTGCACTTTGTGCGTAACACCGTGCAGTGAAGAAACTCCCTCTATGGTTAGGAGGTTGGAACTGATGCCGCCAATCTTGGCACCCATCTTGCAGAGCATCTTGCAGAGCTGCTGCACATAGGGCTCGCAGGCGGCGTTGTATATGGTGGTGGTGCCTTTGGCCAGCACTGCAGCCATAATGATATTGGCGGTGCCGGTCACTGAGGCTTCGTCCAGTATCATGTCGGTGCCGCGCAGGTTTTTGACTTTGAGGGTGTAGCGCGAGTTCTCGGTATCGCTGTTGAGCGTGGCACCGAGTTGCAGCATACCGTAGAGATGAGTGTCAACGCGGCGACGCCCAATCTTGTCACCGCCGGGCTTGGCCAGCACGGCAGTGCCACAGCGGGCTAACAGCGGGCCAACAAGCATCACACTGCCGCGCAGGGTGGCACATTGGCGCATAAAGTCTTCGCTGCTGGCATAGTCGGGGTTGATATGGGCGGCCTTGAAGGAGAAATCGCCCTTGCCCAAACGCTTGACCTCCACGCCCAGATTGCGCAGCAGGTCAATAAGGTGGAGTACATCGAGAATCTCAGGCACATTGCTGATGCGCACTTCATCGCTGGTGAGCAGGGTGGCACATATTACCTCTAGGGCTTCGTTCTTGGCTCCCTGCGGGGTGATGTCGCCGTGTAGGCGGTGGCCGCCTTCAATGATAAATGATGCCATTATTGTAGGGGTAGGGAGGGGTTACTTTTTCTTTTTCTTGCCGGTGTTGACGGGCTTGCAGTTTGCCCTGGCTGCACTGATGATTCTATCGAGTCTTTGGGGGTCGATGGTCATCTCAATGCGCCCATCGGTCATCTCGCTGAGGTCGGTGGCCAGTTTGGTTGCGGAGAGTACATTGTTGTTCCAAATGGCAAGGCTCGTAGCCATCTGAGCGACCACCATTTCTATGGCTTGCTGGCGCTCTTCGTCATCGGCTATGTCGGGCAGGGCCTTGATCATCTGTTCCAGGATGTGACCATAATGACGGTAGCAAATCTTCTGTTCAGGATAGTCAAGGTGTGGCTGCTCTTTTTCGTTATTAGAGATGACCGTGATGGGGTAGGGTGAGTCCACGTCAAGCTTGTAGTCGGAGATTAGGGCCAGGTGGTCCCATAGCATACGCTCAAAGTCGGGTGTACCTTTTTGTTGGGGAAAAAAGTGGCTCATCACCTGTATGATTGTCTCTGCGCACTCCTGGCGTTCGGCACGGTCACTGATAGTCATGGCGTAGTTTACCATGTTTTGCACATTACGTCCGTATTCTGGCAATGTCAGCTTGGGTCTGCTTGTGTTATATTCCATTACGGTTATGATTATTAGTAGTTCCTATGGCTTCTTTAGTTGGTTTCTTCGCAACCGCCTTTTCTCGTCTCGGCATAGTTCAGGCAAGTTTGACTCTCTTTTTAATCGAAAAGTTACTATAATTGTCTTTTCAAAAAAGTTTCTTTGAGGTTCCTGCAATGAAGTCCTTCAGATAGAAAGGCTCAAAGTAGGCCACGTCTTCACTCTTGCCCTGAGCCATGGCTTTGTCAGCCAGCGGCAGCATATATTTGGCTAGCGGTTTGATTTCGTCTATGAAAATAGCGTTGCGGTGACTGATAACGTCCTTGCATTTGGCGGCTCCATTACCGAAAAAGACAACAGGGTGTTCCTCCAGTTCTTTCTTGAAACTGTTTGCGTCCACTATCAATGGTGCCACCTCGCGCACAGGGCGCAGGGCTCGGTCGTAGAGTGCAGTATAGACCTCCATGCGGCGTGCATCGAGCATGGGGCAGAGTAATGAGTCTTCGCGTATCTCCTCATGCTCTAACAGTATAGGCACACAGAGCAACTCAAGCGTCTGCACGCCAATTAGTTTCAGACCGCGTCCATAGCAGAGTCCTTTGGCGGTGCTTACACCAATGCGCAATCCAGTATAGGAGCCGGGTCCTGAGCTTACGCTTACGGCATCGAGCTTCGTTTCGCGGCTGTCGGCAAATCCGGTAGCTTCCTCTACCATTGGGGCTAATGTGCGGGCATGGTTGGGCCCCTCATGGTTCTCGCGGTTAAAGATGCAGAGACCGTCCTGACTCAGAGCCACACTGCAAATGTCGGTGGATGTTTCTATATGTAGGATGTTGGCCATACTCCTTTACTTCTTACTCCTTTTAGACTTTAACTCCTTTTCCCTTACGAACTTCTTCCCGTTCCAGAGAAAAGTGATGATGTGGTCGGAGAGATTGCTGCTGAAAGTCATTTTTGCTGCCCCTTGCTCGGTAATATTCAGTTTGGCTTGCATCATCTCTACAGGCAAAATGCCCTCGGTCAGATTCGTCTTGTCGTGAGGAAACTCACTGAAGGCAGGTGTCTTGATGCGCTTGGTGGCATTTTGCTCATGCCAGTCGGCGCTGTAGAACTGCACCTCGCTGATGGGTAGCGGAGTATGCAGAGTCCTTACCAGGCATATAAGGGTGTCTTTGCCTTTTACAAGCATTGCCATGTCAGTTGTTATAACGCCCTCGCTGTCTTCACGCAGTTGCAGGCTGTTGGCCGTCAAGTGCAGTATCGAACTGGTGCCGTTCCATTCGTTGGGCAACGATGTCTTCATCTTGCTCAGGCATATGTCCACAAGGTCTTTGCGGGCATTCTCGTCAAGCATGGGCATCAGCGAGTCAGGCATAGCTATGAACAAATCCTTAATTTCTCTTGCCTCAACTCTCTGCGGTAGCGTACCCCAAAGGGCAGCAGTAACCATTAAAAAAAGGACATACTTTTTCATAATCTGCAAAGATACATAATAAAATTCAAAAATCCATTCCTTGATGCCAATAACATGAAAAATACACCCTGAAGTGAGAAAAAAAGGCAGAAAAGTTTGCTGTTACAAAAAGTTTGTGTACTTTTGCCGCGCAAAAAATAGCCCGTCCTCTATGGCCGGCCCTAAAAAGAGTTTTAAGGCAGGGCGTAAGAGACAAACTTAAACAGAGAGAACAGTAAAAATATTATAGAAATGAAAAAAGACATCCATCCTACCGACTATCGTCCGGTGGTATTCAAGGACATGAGCAACGGTGATATGTTCCTCACCCGCTCCACATGCAAGACAAAAGAGACTATTGAGTTCGAAGGTGAGACCTATCCCCTTATCAAGGTGGAAATCTCCAGCTCTTCTCACCCCTTCTACACTGGCAAGGCTACTCTTGTGGACACTGCCGGCCGTGTTGATAAGTTCTTCAGCCGCTACGCTGCTACTCGCAAAAAGTAGTTGCCAAGGGGCTGAGTGTTGGACTTTTACAGTCAAATGACAGTAAATTTCCACGAAAGTATGCCAATCTAATAGTGATTGGCATACTTTTTTCGTATATTTGCAGCAAATTATTGTTAGATGCACGATACTTTTTCCAGGAGTCAACTCCTTGAGTTTGCAGCGCCGCCCATTAGCATGGTGCATGTGGGCATAGTCGGCCTTGGTCATCGCGGACTGAAGGCCGTTGAGCGTTATGCGCTGGTTGAAGGAGTCGAGATTGTTGCCGTGGCCGACCACAAGGCCTCCAGTACTGCTGAGGCTAATCGGCTGTTGGTCGTATCGGGTCGGCCTGAGGCCAAGGTCTTTAACGGTGGCGCAGGTGCGTCAGAGTTGATGGCTCTTGACAGTGTGGATCTGGTGTACATATGCACTGATTGGCACAATCATGCAGCGTTGGCCATCGAGGCCATGCATCGGGGTAAACACGTGGCTGTGGAGGTGCCGGCGGCTATGACCGTGGCTGAATGCGAGATGCTCATCAGCACCTCTCTTTCTACGCAACGTCACTGCATGATGCTGGAGAATTGTCTATACGACACGTTTAGCTCGGCCACGCGAGTGATGGCTGGACAAGGATTGCTGGGCGAGATAACCCACTGCGAAGGGGCGTACATTCATGACCTTACTGGCTATATAGACGATAATGGTGGCCCTGACAGAAACTGGATGGCTCGTGACACCCTGGCCCAGGCTGGCAATGCTTATCCTACTCATAGTATTGGATCAATAGGCCTGCACCTCAATCTTCATCGCGGCGACAGGATGGACTACCTGGTGGCTATGACTAGCCGTGGTGCCGGACTGCATGGACGAGTGAGCAATACCCTTATCCATACTAAGAAGGGCCGCACCATACTGCTGCAGCATGATATTGGTACGCCACGCCCATATAGTCGCCTACAGGTTGTTTGTGGCACGAAGGGATTTGCCCAGAAATATCCCGTTCCAACGTTGCATTTGGCCAACATGACCACTGCCGTAGAGGGTGGCGAAGCACTTGCGCTAAGCAAGCAATTTCGCGAGGAAGGAGTGGCAGAATGGCTGGACGACGGAGTAGCCAAGGGTTCGCCCAATGTAATGAACCATGTGATGGACTGTCGTCTCATCCACTGCCTGCGTAACGGGCTGCCGCTGGACATGGACGTGTTTGATGCCGCCGAGTGGTCGGCCATCATTGAACTTTCTGCACGTTCGGTGCAGATGGGCAGTCAGCCCGTGGCCGTGCCAGACTTCACTCAGGGAAATTGGCAACAGCTAAGTGGCCACAAATTTTATTAAGGGAAAGGAAAAAGGGAAAGAGGGGTAATCAATACTCAATGTTTTCAAGGAACAAGCCTTTGGCTGGCACCGACTCGCCAGCCTCGGTGCGTTTGCCGCTGAGCAATACCTGGTGGAACTCAGCAATGGTCATCTTGCCCTTGCCAACTTCTATCAGTGTGCCGACGATAGCTCTTACCATGTTGCGCAGGAATCGGTTGGCGGTGATGCGGAAGCACAGGTTACCATCTGTGTCTTTCTTCCATTGGGCCTCAGTCACGTTGCAGATGTTTGTCTTGTTGTCGGAGTGCGATTTGCAGAAGCAGCCGAAATCCTTGTGCTTAAGCAGTAGGGCGGCGGCTTCATTCATTTTTTCTACGTTGAGATGAAAGTAGAGGCGCAGTGCATAGGGGTGGTTAAATGGGTCTTTGCGTGTAGTAATATAATAATGGTACGTGCGCGAGAGGGCGCTGAAGCGTGCGTGCCAGTCGGGAGCCACGGCCTTTACTTCGCTTACGGCAATGTCGTGGGGCAGTAGGCAGTTGAGCTTAAAGGCCAGGTGCGTGCAGTCTATTTCGACATCGCTGTCAAAATGGCAAACCATCATGCGGGCGTGAACGCCGGTGTCGGTGCGCCCAGCTCCCAGCACGCCAGTTTTCTTGCGCAGGGCTGTGGTCAGCGCCCGCTCCAGCTCCTGCTGCACAGTAGGCGCGTTGGGCTGCAGCTGCCAGCCGTGGTAGGCTGTGCCGTCGTAGGAAAAGAATATCGCGTAGCGCCGTGCTTCCATTTTTGCTATCTTGTTTAAATCCTCTGTTACTTCTATCTTTACTTCCTATTTAACAGTAATATGGAAACAGCCCTGCTTGCGTTCGTGTTTTACATGGCAGGCACCAGCTTGGCGCAAATCACGCAGAACCTCACTGAGCACCCATTTCAGCGTGTCGTCGCGTACTACCCTCATGCTACCACCGTTAAGGCCCGGCGAGGGCTGGTAGCGGGTGTAGCTGATGTCGAAGGTGGTGCCGTAGAAGTGGCAGCTGTTGTTGGTGGAGTTTATGTTGCTGCCTTGCAGGCGGGTCACATCGTCAATGCTGCGTAATACTGAGGTTACGGTGAGGCGTGCTTGCGGCAGCATTTTCATCTGTAGCGAGTCGGCGAAGTTGCGGCCTATGACGGCCAGTAGTTTTCTGGCTCGCGGCACGAGGTAAGGAATGGAGTTCTTCAGCTTGTCCACGGCATAGTATGGACTATTGTTTACCCTGACGAGGTTTCTGGCGATGAGTTTGTCCAGGTGCTTGCGGCTCTGCTGTGGGGCGACGCCGTGGTGGCGTGCTGATATCAGCTGTTCGTCGTTGCCATCGGGGAATGCTGTCTCATAGTTGCTTACACCGAGTATGCGGTGGGGGTGTGCCATAATTTTCTGGCTGATGGTGCCGATAGGCTTGCTTATAGCCTGGCTGAGGAATATGTCCACGCTGTCTGTGGCTTTGGGCACATCGTCAGTCTTGCCCTGCGAGGAGGGTAGGGCACACTTTATGACAAACAGCATTGCCACGATGGCCAGAAAAACTACCTGAAAGGTTATCTTCTTGCTTAGTAGAGCCTTCAATTTCATTGCGGATAAAGAAATCAATTACAAAAATAATTCTTTTCAGCTACAAATGCTGCGAAAAATGGCGTTTTCTTAGTAATTTTGCAGAAATAACCAACAAATGCTAAACTTACGAATGTTAAGGCAGTGCCTGAGAATTCACTTTTGGCATCTGCATAAAACATTCATGTTGATTTATCGTGCGCAATATGATAGAGAAAGTTTTTCTACTTGAGGAGGTTGCCCCCGTGGTGTTCTATGGGGCGGGCAATGCCAATATGCGCATGATAAAGTCGCTCTATCCCAAGTTGCGCATAATGGCGCGTGACAATGTGATAAAGGTAATGGGCTCGGAGGGCGACATCAAGGATTTTTCTCAGATTTTTGACAAGATGGTGGAGCACTGTGTCCGCTACAACGCCCTTGGCGAGGAGGACATAGTGCAACTGCTCAATGGAGGCATGACACGCGAGGAGAGTGCCGAGCACGTAATAGTCTATAGCATAACGGGAAAGCCAATATCTGCCCGCAGCGAAAACCAAACTCACCTCGTCAAGGCCTACGAGCGCAACGACATGATATTCGCTATCGGTCCGGCCGGCACAGGCAAGACTTTCGTCAGCATAGCCTTGGCCGTAAGGGCACTCAAGCGTAGGGAGATACGCCGAATTGTCCTCAGCCGCCCTGCCGTGGAGGCCGGCGAGAAGCTCGGATTTCTGCCCGGCGATATGAAGGACAAGATTGACCCATATCTGCAGCCCCTCTATGATGCGCTTGAAGAGATGATTCCGCAGGCCAAGCTGCAGGAATACATGGAGCAGAATGTGATACAGATAGCTCCGCTGGCATTCATGAGAGGTCGCACACTTAACGACGCCGTGGTAATCCTTGACGAGGCGCAAAACACCACCTCAAGCCAAATCAAGATGTTCCTAACCCGCATGGGGCACAACACCAAGATGATTATTACCGGCGACACCACCCAGATTGACCTGCCCCTCTCGCAGCGCTCAGGCCTTATTGAGGCCATGCGCATACTCAGGGACGTGGACGGCATAGCCTTCATCCACCTTGACCAGGGCGACATAGTGCGCCACAAACTGGTTACCCGCATTGTTGAGGCTTATGAGCGGGAAAAGAAGCAGAGGGAAAAAGAAGGAATGGCCGTTGCCAATAAGGACCCTCTCCACGGCCTTTCCCCCAAGGGAGAAGGCCTCCCCCCTGAAAGAGACTCAGACGTGGCTCCGGGAGAGGAGAAAGAGAACATTCTAAAACCATAACAATATGACAACAGCATTAACCAAGACAGATTTTAATTTCAAGGGACAGGTAGGCGTTTACCATGGCAAGGTGCGCGATGTATATAACCTTGGTGACCGCCTCGTGATGGTAGCCACAGACCGCATCTCCGCCTTCGACGTAATCCTGCCCGAGGGAATCCCCTACAAGGGGCAGATGCTTAACCAGATTGCGGCCAAATTCCTCGATGAAACCGCTGATATTTGCCCCAACTGGAAACTGGCTACCCCTGATCCCATGGTCACCGTGGGAGTATTCTGCGAAGGTTTCCCTATCGAGATGATTGTGCGCGGCTATCTGTGCGGCAGCGCATGGAGAGCCTACAAGAGCGGAGTGCGTGAGATTTGCGGAGTGAAACTCCCCGATGGAATGAGGGAAAATGAGAAATTCCCCGAGCCAATCATCACCCCCACTACCAAGGCCGAGATAGGCGAGCACGATGCCGACATCAGCAAGGCCGAGATACTGGAGCGCGGACTCGCCACCCCCGAGGAGTATGCACTGCTGGAGCAATATACACTGGCATTGTTCAAGCGCGGCACCGAGATAGCTGCCAAGCGCGGACTAATACTCGTTGATACCAAGTATGAGTTTGGCAAGCACGACGGCAAAATATATCTTATGGACGAGATTCACACTCCCGACTCCAGCCGCTACTTCTATAGCGAAGGCTACGAGGAGAAGTTCCGCAACGGAGAGCCGCAGAAGCAGCTTTCCAAGGAATTCGTGCGCGAGTGGCTCATGGATAACGGATTCCAGGGCAAGGCCGGCCAGCAGGTGCCCGAGATGACACCCGCCATCGTGGAGGGCATCTCTAATCGTTACATCGAGCTCTATGAGCACATCACCGGCGAGACTTTCAAGCGTGAGGACACCTCCAATGTTGCCGACCGCATTCGCCGCAATGTTGAGGCATACCTGGGATAATACCAACAGTCATGAACCAATAACTGCTAACCGTCAACAAAAAATCATCAGCTGCTGATTAACTCAGCCTTCGCTGATTGCCACTCAGCAATCACTGATTTCTGCTTGGCAGCCGTTTATCAGCACTCAACTGCATCTAACGATTAGCGAACAACCATAAGGCATCAGGCACTCGCCTGATGCTTTTTTTTTGGTAATAATAAAGATGTTGGCACAGATTACTCATAATGCAACCAATTTTGACTGCGTTAGTTGTATGTTTATTGCATAGCAGCGTTGATTAGAACAGACATAAGACTTTTATTCCGAGTCTTTTGCGTGATCATTGCCTAAGTTTAA
>CADAJV010000030.1 GCA_902788275.1 uncultured Bacteroidales bacterium
TGAAAAAAGTTTTAACTCCGTGGAAAAATAAACTAACTCCGTGGAAAAAAAATCTAAGAGCCTGGAGCCGTCATTTTCAAGGCTTTTAGATTTGGTTTCAAGGCTCTTAGAATTGCCGCCAAGGCTCTCAGATTTCTTAATGTCGGCCCGCGCCTAAAGAGGCCCAGCCTCTTTCAAGACGGCGCGACTACCGACGAAATCTTCGCGAAGGCTTCGCCTTTGCCGCCAAGGCTCTTAGAATAATTGAAGAATGGAAAAGTTGAAAAATTGAAGTGCTTTAATAATTGAAAAATGTAAGTTCTTTTTTAATTCTTCCGTTCTTAAATTCTTCAATCCTTTTTGGGTGTGTGCATGTCTGTTTCGCAGTGTCTGTTATCTGTGCCTGCTGCTTTTTTGTTGCCTCTTGTTTTATGCTACATGGTTAGGTTTTAGGGGCAGTAAACAGGGTTGAATGTTTTTGCCAGGGATTTTGGGTATGTTCCCTCGGGTATTTTTTTCTTGCATCCTCTGTGTATTGTATTTCTGTGTTTTTGTCTTTATGATTGCAAAAGCTTATCCTGCAACTCCCATGGACGGGTGTTGCAGGATTTGTCTTGCTGTGACGGGAGGATGGTAGCCTCTTTGGCGTACGCTGCTTTTATTTTTTCCTGATCTGCTGTTTCTTCTTGGTGGTTGTTTTCTTGGTGGTTGTCTTCTTCTTGGCTGTTGTTGCTTGCTTGGCTGCGGGTGCGGGTGTGGGTGGATTATAGTATTTTAGGGCCTCGGGCATCTCTTTCTGCAGGGCTGCTATGCGCTTTTGGTCGGAGGGGTGGTCGCTGAGCAGCTCGCTCTTCTTCTGACCTCCGCTGAGCTGCGACATTCGCTGCCAGAAGGGGATGGCCACCTGGGGGTCGTAGCCGGCCATTGCGGCGAAGATGAGACCGAGATGGTCGGCTTCGCTCTCATTGTCACGCGAATACTTGAGGTTGGCGAAGTTGAAGCCCTGCTGGGCAACCTGCGAGATTACGCTGGCTGTGCCGCTTCCTACTCCGGCGGCCTGGGTGAGCACTGCGGTTCCTATCTTGGTGCCGTATTGCTGGCGTATTTTTTTTGACATTTGCTCGGCTGAATGCTTGGCCACGGCATGGGCTATCTCATGGCCGAGCACTATGGCTAGGCTGGCCTCGTCGTGGGTAACGGGCAGTATGCCTTCATATACTACTATCTTGCCACCGGGCATGCAGAAGGCATTGACCTGATTGTCTGCCACTAGGTTAAACTCCCACTGGAAGTTTTGTATCTCGTTGGCATAGCCGTTGTCGCGGAGGAAGGTCTCCACTGCGGTGGCCAGTCGCTGGCCTACGCGCTTGACGAGTGCGGTGTTGTTCTGGTCGGTGGATACCTTGGAGCTCTTCATATACTCCTGGTATTGTTGCGTGCTGAGACTGAGTATCTCTTTGTCGCTTACTAGTAGGTGGGTCTTGCGCCCGGTGATGGGCACTGTGTTGGTGGTTCCACATGATGCTGCCAGCAGCATCAGGGCAAGTAGGGAAAAGATAATCTTTTTCATTTGATATTTGAGGTTTTAAATTAGAAAATTTTAGTAGTTAAGTAGTTAAGTAGTTAAGTAGTTAAGCCGTTAGTCTTTCTTCTTTCGAACTTTTCAAACCGTAAACTGTAAACTGTAAACCGTAAACAATTTTTAATTTTTTAATTTTTTAACTTTTTAATTTTATAAAAGGTTATTGGTTATAGGTTATAGAAGCCAAGTCCGGAAAGTAATTTTCAATTTTCAACTTTGCCGCTGCGCTCTCAGGCTCTTTTTTTGTCAGCCCGGCTTCGCCGACCACTGACAGAGCCTTCGCGATGCTTTCAGCATTCAATTATCAATTTACTAACTCGCCTGCGAAGTTACATATTTTTTTCTTTACGTAGTGAAAAGTCGCGAACAACTTTATTTGTCAGCTTGGCAGCCCCGCGCAGGTTAAGATGGTCGGCATCATAAAAGTCGGCGGGCGTGAAGTCGGGGTCGGTCCAATAGTTGCGATATTCTATTGAGGGGTGCCGTTGTATTATGCGGCGGAGCACGCTGTCGTTGACTGCTATCTGTCGCTTCAGGCAGTGGGCTCGGAATGATGGTGACGTGGGTGTGGTGATGAGCAGTAGCCTGATGCTGCGTCGGTCGCAGTATGTGGCTATGCTGTCAAGCATTTGTGTGCAGAGGGGTAGCGAGTGTTGGTCGGGGTAGGTGTTTTCTGCTGCCCTCTGCCGCCCGTTGTTTTTGCCTTGCTCCAGTAGCGAAGTGTTGGCATATGATGTGCCGAATCCAAGGCTGTCCCACGTGAGCTGGCCATGCCGCCACAGGCTGCTGAGTTTTTCCTTGAAGGATGCGACGTGAAGGCACTCCAGTCCATATATTGATAATGGCGAATGGATGTCGCAGTCCATATATAGCCGGTAGCGTACGGCCCAATAGCGTAGGCGTGGCTCGCTCTCCAGGTCCTCGAAGAGTGACTGATAGCTGAATGGCAGCACCACGTTCTTGAGCCGAGGCAGTGGGTAGTGGGTCAGTTCGTACCAGTCGTAGCGGTAGGGCTGTGTGGGCAGTGCCATCGAGAATGTGTTAGGCCCCATGGCTGTAGGGTTAAGGCCATAGAAGCAATGGCTGCTGCCCAGGATAAGTGTCTCCACCTCCTGTGAATGGCTGAGCATCCATTGATGCTTGAACCGTGCAGGGTTGGGCATGGAGCGTACATAGGCCTCGCCTGCTGTTATCAAGGCAAGGATTATGATGGAGAAGGTTAGCGTCTGCCGAATAAATATCTTCATTGCTTACACGTTTGTAGAAAAGGGTTTAAGAGTTTAAGGGTTGAAGAGTTTAAGAGTTTAAGAATTGAAGAATGGAAGTTCAACTTTTTAATTTTTTAATTTTTCAATTTTTTAATTTTATAATAGGCTGAAATGGTCGACGTGGGCTAAAACTGGAAGTATATGAATTGCACCTGCTGTCCTCCAAACAGGAGGCAGGCCATGAACATTATTATATATATGGTATATCTGACTGATTGCAGGCGCCAAATTCCGCGGTCGGCAAATTGGAACGGATGGGCATACTGACGCGTCAGCCATTCAACACTGAATAGCACGACTATATATAGCAATGGCATTCGCGAGGCTGTGGTGCTCCAGCCGCCCTCCATGCTAAACATCCGTTGGAAGAAACGCAGCCCATCGCCAACTGTTGGATTGCGGAAGAAAATCTGGCTCAACACAAATACGGCAATAGTTATCAGCCAGTTTATCCATTTAGGCATGTGCTGGGCGGCTTTTTTGGTAGTGACATTGAAGAATCCGTTCCACGTGCCCCATGCTATGAAGCTCCAGTTTGGGCCGTGCCAAAGTCCGCTCAACATATAGAGAATGAAGACGTTGAAGTAATGCCTCACGGCACTGCACCGGCTGCCACCCAGCGGGAAATAGACGTAGTCGCGTAGCCAGCTCATCAAGGTCATATGCCATCGGCGCCAGAACTCGCGTATGGTGGTGGCAAAGAAGGGGTGGTTGAAGTTGGTGGAGAGTCGTATGCCAAACAGGCGGGCAGAGCCTATGGCCATGTCGGAGTAGCCGGAAAAGTCGCAATAGACCTGCACCGTGAATGCCAGCAGGCCAATTATCAGGTCGGCAGACCCCAGGCTTTGATAGTTGCCAAATACATAGTCGGCCACGGGGGCGCAGTTGTCGGCAATAAGCATCTTTTTTATCAGTCCCCACAGGAAGAGTCTCATGCCGTCAACAGCGTCATGATATTTAAATGTTCGCGCGCGGGAAAATTGAGGCAGCAGATTGGCGCCGCGCTCAATGGGGCCGGCAACCAGCTGCGGGAAAAAACAGACGAAACTAAGGAAATGCTCCAGGCTGCGGGCTGGCTGTAGCTGGCGACGATAGACATCAACCACATAGGCTGTGAGCTGGAAGGTGTAGAAACTGATGCCTATGGGTAGTATGAGCCGCAGGGTAGGGACGTCTGCATTGATATTGAGCAGACTGAACAGCATGGCCAGATTATCAGCGAAGAAATTGAAATACTTGAATACTGCCAGCAGGCCGATGTTGATGAGTATGGCGGTGAGCAGCCACGCATATCCGGGATGCCTTTTGCTCTCTGACTTATTGCGGCTTTCTCCAGCCTTATGGATGGCTATGCCTATATAGTAATTGGCTATACAGGTGGCAATCATCAGCAGGAGGAAACGCCAGTCCCACCAGCCATAGAAGAAAAAGCTCGCTGCAATAATCACCCTGTTTTGCCAGCGCAATGAGCGCAGACTCCAATATAGGGTAAAGACTATGGGCAGAAACAGCAAGAATGCCAGCGAGCAGAACAGCATGGATAATCCTCCTATTTAGGATTAAGAGTTTGTGAGCGAGGAGTTTATGGCATCAAATGATAGCTGTGAGAGTGTCTTTATATTCTCTGCGCCTTGTGCCTCAGATTGTATAGGCTGGTGAATGGTAAGACTCATTTTATGGAAGCAGACGAAGTTGAACCCCTTGGTGCGGGGCAACACCTGGAAGGAACCGTTAATGGTAATGGGCACTACGGGCAGCTGCAGCTCGTCAGCCAGCATAAAGGCCCCCTTGCTAAAAGGGCGCATCTGTCCGGTGAAGGTGCGTGTGCCTTCAGGGAAGACCATCATAGACATACCGTCTTGCAGGGTGCGGCGTGCATCGCGGATTGTTTCCTTGATACCATGCTGCGAGCCTCGGTCCACAAAGATGAAGTCAGCCGTTTGGCAAGCGAATCCAACGAGAGGGATTTTCTTTAGCGACTTTTTCATCATCCATTTGAAGTTGCGATGCAGGAATCCGTAGATGAGAAAGATGTCCATTGCCCCTTGATGGTTGGCAACGAATACGTAAGACGCCTTGGGGTCAAGATGCTCGCGGCCTTCCACTTTTATGGGTAGCAGAAGCAGTCGGCAGGTAAGCCAGCTCCATGCCCTGCCAGGGTAGTAGCCCCAAAAGCGTGAACCGCCAAGGGTGCAGCCTATTATCGTGGTCAGTGCCGTAATGATTGTTGCTACGATAAAAATTGGCAGAAATATTATCAGTTGGTATATCTTGTAGAAAAACATAGTGAATGTGAATGCTTAACTTTTTAATTTTTTAATTTTTTAACTTTTAACTTTCAATAGTGAATGTGAATGCTTAACTTTTTAATTTTTTAACTTTTAACTTTCAAAGTTATGACACATACTTCGCTCCATGCCCCGAAGCGGAAGGGCACAGCTCCCAGGCCGAGGCCGATGCTTACCACTATGCTGCGGTCGCCGTCATAGTATTGACCGCCCCACTCGCGATAGACCCATGATGCCGGGCTCCATTGGCCAAGCTTAAACTGCATGCCATGAGTATGGCCGGCCAGGGTGAGTTGCGCATCCGTTTCTCTCAGCACTGCGCGTCGCCAGTGGCTGGGATCGTGGGTCATGAGTATCTTAAAGAGCGGCTTGCCATTGGCGGAGGTGTCTGGCAATCCCATGAGGGCCTTTGGCAGGTTTGCCAGTTGAGGGAATGGTGGCTTGCCGTCGTTCTCTACTCCTATGAGAGCTATCTCGGCGCTGTCTCGGCGCAGCAGGGTGTTCTCATTGCGCATCAGATGCCAGCCGCATTCCTTCTCCAACTCCACCAGTTGGCTAATATCAGCCAGCTGTTCTTGTTTTTCTTCAAAGTTACGGTATATGGCATAGTCGTGATTGCCGAGGATGGAGTACACTCCGCAGGGGGCTGTAAGCCGCTTGAGTTGCTGCTTGAACGGCAAAGCCTCCTTAGACTCCATATTGACCAGGTCGCCGGTAAAGAGGATGATGTCGCCCTGCTGCTCCAGTGTCTTGTTGATAAGCTGGGCTACGCGTGCCGTGTCGTTGCCGTAGGTGCCGAGGTGGAGGTCTGAGATGTGGACAATCCTGAATCCGTCAAACTCCTCGGGCAGATCTTTGCTGGCGAAGGAGTATTCCTTGACCTCAATACGTTTGTTTCCAATCATGTATGCCATAACTGTAATTATTAGGGTGAATGCGGCCAATACTATGCCAAGGCATGTCATGGCGTGACTCATAATTTTTATTCTCTTGAAGAGTGAGGACAGCAACCCTCCAATGCTTAGTGCCAACTGCGATATGCTGACAACCAGCCATAGGTGGAAGAAGAGGTGTGACAGCCACTCGGGGCGACCGGTGCGAAATCCGTAGGCAATATACCATAATGTACCGATAACCATCAATGCTATAAATACCCAATAGATATAGCGCCATCGCCTCAGTTTGGGTTTGCGGCGCAAGTATCTGAAGTGAAGGTATGTTGCCGGCAGTATAAGCAGCAACATTAGTACGATTGTTATTCTTATGAAAAGAGACATTTTTCTTCGAGTTCGCTAGTAGCCCTCAGTATTTCAGGTTTTATGAGAAGTAAACCGCATCGCCGTGGAAGTCAGAAGTCTCCTCTAAGGAAACGCTTCACCTTTTGCAGGGGCAGTCCCCGGCGCAGTGCGTAGTCGCTGAGCTGAACGCCGTCAATGGGGCCTACGGTAAAGTATCTGGCCTCAGGGTGAGCAATCATCAGTCCGCTGACTGAGGCGCTGGGTAGCATCGCACCGTTTTCTGTCAGAGAGATTCCTATCCGGTCCATGCCTATCAGCAACGAGAGTATGAAGTTGATGCTCTGGTCGGGCAGTGAGGGATAGCCTATGGCAGGGCGAATGCCCTGATTACGCTCGCGCAGCAGGTCTTGGATAGTCAGATTCTCCTCTGGGGCATATGCCCATATAGTCTTGCGTACCACCTCATGCAGGCGGCATGCCGCTGCTTCGGCCAGGCGGTCGCATAGCGTTTGAGTCATTATCTGTCCGTAGGCGTCAGCCGTATGGCCGTGCCCCGGACTGTAGTTAGCTGACGTGGCAAATACGCCTATCCTGTCAGCAGCCGTGCCGTGCTCCAGCGGACGGATAAAATCGGCCAGGCACAGGCAGGGCCTGCCGGGTAAGGTATGCTGCTGGCGCAGGCAGGGCACCACCACCTGCGTGCCGTCATCAGCCGTTATCAGTATGTCGTCGCCCCGTGAGCCTGCGGCAAAGAGCCCTGCCAGTCCTCTGATGTTGAGCACCTGGCTGTCGCCGAGTACCTGTAGCACCTGCGCCGCCTCCGACAGCAAAGTCACAGCCTCGGCAGACTCGGCCGGCACCTTCCAGGCGTGAAGGAAGTAAGTCCAGTCTATGTAGGGCGTCAGCTCCGCTACGCTATACCTAAATTCATGCGTCATGGCGGAATATTACCTGTTGAGCGGCACGCTTGGCGGCCGTCAGGCCGCCAAGCCTGAACACAGTGACACCGTTGCATATAGTCTGCTCCACCTGCCAGCGGGTCTGCATGCCGCTGTAGGGAGTCCAGCCACATTTGCTGACCACGTCCTTGTTCGTGACAGTGTGCGGTTCGTCCAGGTGGCGGACAATCACAAGGTCCGCTTTCATGCCTCGGCGTATAAAACCGCGTTGCTGCACACCGAAGTAGGTGGCGGGATGATGGCACATCAGCTCAGCCACCCGTGGCAGCGTGAGCCAGCCCTCGTCAGCCATCTGCAGCATCATCGTCAGCGAGAATTGCACCGACGGCATGCCCGAGGCCGCCTTGAAGGCACCGCCCTGCTTTACTGCCATCTCGTGGGGAGCATGGTCAGTAGCTATGCAGTAAACTCCGCCGTTGCCAAGGGCCTGGCGCAGCGCCAGGCGGTCAGACTCATTCTTGATGGCAGGATTACACTTTATCAGAGCGCCAAGACGGGCATAATCCTGGCAGCAGAACGTCAGGTAGGACGGGCAACACTCAGCCTTGACATTAGCATGAAGGGCAATCTCCTCCAGCTCAGCCGCCGTCGATACGTGAGCTACCATCAGCCGGGCCCCGTGGCCCTCTGCCAGGGCAATGGCCTTGCGCGTGGAGCTGAGGCAAACCTCAGAGTCCCTTATTTGCGAGTGCAGTTCCACACCCGCATCCTCGCCCGTCACCTCCATTACGCGCGCAGCATTAGCCCTAATCATCTCCGCGTCCTCACAATGGGCCACAATAGGCAGGCCCCTCTTCGCCGCTAGGGCGAAAATCTCATGGAGCGTGCAGTCGTCGCTTACAAGCAAGTTGCCCGTAGAGGCCCCCATAAACACCTTGATGCCCGGCACCATCGAGGCGTCAATCATGCTCAGCTCGTCAAGGTTGTCATCAGTAGCACCAATGAAGGCCGCATAGTTAATAAGGCACCTCTCATGAGCCAGGGCCAGCTTCTCACGCAGCGAAGTCCTGTCCGTAGTACCGGGCAGCGTGTTGGGCATGTCAAACACAGTGGTCACACCTCCCGCGGCAGCCGCATGGCTCTCGCTCTCAAAGTCACCCTTCTCCGTAAGCCCCGGCTCACGGAAATGCACGTGCTCGTCTATTACGCCGGGAAAGACATAGATATCAGGCGTCAGTGCAGCAGAGCCCGCATCCACCTCTTCAATGTCCGCAATCACATCGCCGTCAATCTCTATGCTGCCGCAAAAGACACGACCCTCGTTGACAATACGTCCGCTGACAACCCTCCGCATCACATTACTCCTTTTTCCTCTTAAACTTTCCGCGAATGCTGTCCCATTTAAGGCGGATAACCCCAAACATCGCCTCACCAAAGATGCCGCCGCTCATCTTGCTGGTGCCCAGCTGGCGGTTCACAAATACTACCGACACCTCCTTGATCCTGAACCCCAGCTTGTAAGCCGTAAACTTCATCTCAATCTGGAAGGCATAGCCTTTAAAGCGGATATTGTCCAGGTCGATGGCCTCCAGCACCTCGCGGCGGTAGCACTTAAATCCAGCCGTGGTGTCATGGATCTTCATGCCTGTGATGAGGCGGACATATTTGCTGGCGTAGTAGCTCATCAGCACGCGCCCCATCGGCCAGTTGACGACGTTTACTCCACTTACGTAACGGCTGCCGATGGCCAGGTCATAGCCCTCGTCATGGCATGCGGCATAGAGGCGTGGCACATCCTTGGGTGAATGGCTGAAGTCCGCATCCATCTCAAAGACATACCTGTACTGCTCACGCTGCAGAGCCCACTTAAACCCCGCAATGTAAGCCGTGCCCAGACCCAGCTTGCCACTGCGTTCCATCAGGTGGAGCCTGCTTTCAAAGGGCTGCTCAGTTTGCATCTGTTTTACTATGGCAGCTGTGCCGTCAGGTGAACCGTCGTCAATGACAAGGATGTCGTAAGAGCCGCCGAGGTCAAAGATTGCCGTGATGATATTGCGGATGTTCTCTTTCTCGTTGTAGGTAGGAATGATAATAATGCTGTCTGACTGCATAATACACCTAAGTTATGATTAACGCAAGGCAAAGTTAGTGCAAACGGAGTGAATGACAAAAAAAAGGCATGGTTTTTGTTATTACAAGGTATAGTTTGGATTGAGTTCTTCTTGTATAAGTACAGAAAAGTTGTAACTTTGCTTCCGTAACAGAACAAATAAATTTTTTTATACTATGGCTTACAATAGAGAATACACTCCTGATTTCATTACCGAGCTGGGAGACAATGAAATCTTCGTCTTCGGCAGTAATTTGGCGGGCGCTCATGGCGGCGGTGCGGCACGTCTGGCCTACAACCGCTTTGGCGCAGTGTGGGGACAGGGCGTTGGCATGCAGGGACAGAGTTACGGCATACCCACCATGCATGGCGGCGTGGAGGCTATACGCCCCTATGTGGATGAGTTTGTGGCTTATGCCAAGGCCCACCCGGAATATAAGTTCTTGGTAACGCAAATAGGCTGTGGCATAGCAGGCTTCAGCGCCAGGGAGATGGCTCCGCTGTTCAGCGATGCAATTGATGTGGAGAACATCATTTTGCCAAGGAAGTTTGTTGATGTTTTGCAAAACTAATGGTATGAGAAATCTTATCGTATGCCTGATTGGCTGGATGGTTGCCGCTTCGGCATGTGGGCAGAAAAACTATGACGACGCCGAGGTGGAAGCTTTTGCCGCCATTGTCGCCCAGCACGATGTCGTTGTGGTGGATGTTCGCACTCCGGCAGAGTTTGCCGAAGGACACATCTTGAATGCTGTTAACATTGATGTGAGGCAAGACGGATTCATGGAGAAAGCCCGTGTGCTGCTTCCCAGAGAGCTGAGGCTGGCCATCTATTGCCGCAGCGGCAGAAGGTCTGCTGAGGCAGCGGCCATGTTGGCTGATGCCGGCTACAGGGTGGTTAATCTCAGCGGCGGCATCACGGCGTGGACGGATGCCGGCAATGCTGTCTCCTTGGACAACCACGAGATAGACGTCTTTGTCACCAAGGGCGGCAGAATGGTGCGCATGCATACCCTTATGCACGCCAGCATACGTATGGAGTATGACGGCAGGGAGATAGCTGTTGACCCCGTGCGCAAGCTGGGTGACAGGACTGTTGACTATTCAGCATTGCCTAAGGCTGACTATATTTTTGTAACCCATGAGCATTTTGACCATTTCGACAAGGGGGCCATCAGCCTCCTGACTGATGACCATACGAGGCTGATCACTAATAGCCGGTGTGCCGGTATGCTGGAACTCCCCGACGGTCAATGCCGAAGGCATCGCGAGCAGCTCGCCAGTGGTCGCGCCACGGCGCAGGCTGGCAAAAAAGAACTGCGAGAGCGAAGCGGCAAATGCGAGGTAACAGTGATGGCTAACGGCGATACTGTCCGCTTGGCCGATGATATCAGCGTGGAGGCCGTGGCAGCTTATAATATCACCGACGGCCATCAGCAGTTTCATCCCAAGGGTCGCGATAATGGATATATCCTTACCCTGGATGGGCTGAGGATATATATAGCTGGTGATACTGAGGATATCCCGGAAATGGAGGATTTGGGGCAGATAGACATTGCATTCCTGCCGTGCAACCAGCCTTACACGATGACTCCCGCGCAGATTGTTAAGGCAGCCAAGACAGTAAAGCCGCGAGTGCTCTTTCCCTATCATTTCGGTCAGACTGACATGGGCAATATCCCCACAGAACTTAAGGACCATGGCATAGAGGTGAGAATCCGCCACTATGAGTAAATAATTGCTCAAGCCCCTGCCATGGAAGCTTGAGATTCATATTTGACTTGCAATGGCAAATAGCGGCAAATGAAGCATGACCGTACGTTTCATACGCTCATCCACTTCGTCGGTGGATTAATGTTTCGCACTTCATTTGTCAGACTTTCCTACAATTTCTACGAGAAGCTGTGATTTTATTGCGAGGAGATTGGACTTTATTGCGAAGAGAAAAAATTTAATCGCGCCGAAATGGTCAGTTTCGGCGCGATTAAATTTGACTTCGGCGCGATTAGATTTCGGCTCGGCGCGATTAAAAAAGTCCTCTTCGCTATTATCTGCTCCCAGGGTGGGGCGGTTGGCTATTGTTGGCTGACGGTCAGTTATAGTGACTCCATTGTGCTCTGCAAATAGACGGACATGCCGATTCCGAACAGTACTGACAATAGTATAATCGCGGCAAAGAGTAAGAGTATGGCGAGCAGGGAATAGAGGATGGTGCGCCACCAGCTGAAGCCGCTGAACTGCTTGAGGGCGATGAGTGCCGTGAGGTGGAAGGCCATCTCTATGGTGTCGGGTACGCAGAAGAAGTCGCATGCTATGGAGTAGATGGACAGCATGTTGGCAACGTAAACTAGCGCCACCAGCAGCTCGGAGTATCGCAGGTCAGGAATGGCCGGGCTTTTTCGGAAGAATATATATAGGAAGACTGACAGGACCACCAGGGTGCACAGCATGAATATGCTCATGTAGCGCTCATAGTAATCCCATAGGTTCAAGAAGAATTTGGTAGTCTTCTCATTTATCTTCTCTGTGATAATCTTGGTTTGCCGCATTTCCTCCGAGTCGGCCTCTTCGTCATTATATTCGATTGACACTATGGGCTTTTCCTTGAAGGCTTGCTCAAAGCCCTGCTGCTGGTCGCTTATGGCGTTTGTTCCCTTGATATTCCAGCCATGGGCAACGAGCAGTGACAGGGCCGCCAGCAGAAACATCATCTTGAACGGCGGGAAGTATGCCATCTGCATGCCGCGCAGATAGTCACGAATCATATAGCCCGGGCGCAGCAACAGGTCGCGCAGGGTGCGGAACATGCTCCTGTTGCCCAAGCCCCATACGTCAATAAACAGCAGCAAGGCTTGCTTGAAGGAATATCTGCCTATCCTGCCGGACTGACCGCAGCGCGGGCAGTAGTTGCCGCGAAATGCCGTGGAGCACGTGGGGCACTCGTGCTCTTGGTCTGACATCTCTGCTACTTGGTACGGGCGTTGCTGCCAAGCACGGAATCTGCGGTATTTCTCCTTCCAGGATGACATCGGTGTCTATCAATGCTTAAAGTGACTCCAGCATTCGCTTGAGGACGACGGTGGCGGATATCTCGCGATTGGCGGCCTCGGGTATGACGAGCGAGGTGGGTGCCTCTATCACATCGTCGCTGACTATCATGTTGCGGCGCACCGGCAGGCAGTGCATGAAATAGGCGTTGTTGGTAAGAGCCATGTGGTCGGTGTCCACCATCCAGCTCATGTCTTTGCTCAGCACTTTGCCGTAGTCGGCGGGGCACGTAACTCCGGGGCAGCTCCAGTTTTTGGCATAAACGAAGTCGGCGCCAGCCATGGCTTTCTGCTGGTCGTACTCGGGCTGCAGGTCGCCCACAAACTGGGGATCAAGCTCGTAGCCCTTGGGGCAGGTATAGATGAAGTCAACATCGGCGGCGAGCATCCACTGGGCGAAGCTGTTGGGCACGGCCTGGGGCAGGGCTTTGGGGTGGGGTGCCCAGGTCATGACTACCTTGGGGCGTTCGGTCTTCTTGTATTGCTCTATGGTGATGAGGTCGGCCAATGCTTGCAGGGGGTGGACGGTGGCGCTCTCCATGGAGAATACGGGCTTGCCGCTATGCTCTATGAACTGGCGGAGGATGCTCTCGCTGTAGTCTGCCTCGCGATTGTCAAGGTGGGCAAAGGTGCGCACGCCGATGATGTCGCAGTAGGAGCTCATCACGGGTATGGCCTCTAGCAGGTGTTCGCTCTTGTCGCCGTCCATCACTACGCCGCGCTCGGTCTCCAGCTTCCATGCCCCCTGGTTGATGTCGAGCACCATGACGTTCATGCCGAGGTTGATGGCGGCTTTCTGGGTGGAGAGGCGTGTGCGCAGGCTGTTGTTGAAGAATATGAGCAGCGCGGTCTTGTTGTGGCCGAGGCTCTGATGCCTGTAGCGGTCGCGCTTGATTTCGGCGGCTTCGGCCAGAGCCTGACTGAGGTTGCCGAGGTCGCTGGGATAGAGAAATGTGTTCATCATTTGGTTTAACTCATTAACTTCTAATGTCTGACTTCTTTTGCCACCGGTTCGCCAAGCCAGCGGGAGAGGATGGAGAGTATCTCGTCGCGTTGTTGGGAGGGCATGTTGTTGATGCGAGTGGCATGGGAGCCTCGTGGGGCGATATATACCTTGAGGTTTTCCTTGTGGTATTTTTTCAGCCATGTCACGCCGGCGGCGGTCCAGGGGTCAACCTCGCCGTAGATACATATCATTTGAGGGTCGTTTTTCTTCAGATACTTGGTGATGTGCCTTGACACGGTCTTATCGAACTTGATGTTGCGCAGCTCGGGCGGCAACATCACATCGCGCAGGTAGTGCTTGGCTGACTTGATGGACAGGTAGGGCTTGAAGGGCTTGATGTCGTAGCCGTAATAGCCGAGCTCGCGGTAGGCTTGGGCAAAGAACTCAGTGTTGCCAGTGGTGCTGAAATAGTCGGGGCCTACGGCCTTGATGAGGTAGTTGACCAGCTCATTGTCGGTTGCCGTGGTCTCGGGGATTTCGGTAATGGACTTGCCCCACTGCCAGAACGAGAAGCTGTACTCCAGCACGCAGTAGTCGAAGACGTCTTCAATGGGTATGTAGAATTTGTAGCCTTTGTCATCGCAATATTTTGTGAATGCGGGCATGAGTGCGGCTTTCCTATTGAGTACCTCCAGCTGGAAGTTCTCAATGGTCTTGCGCTCGGCCGCTGTGCCTACCTGGCGCAGAAACGGCTCGTGGCGGCCGTCGATTACTGCATAGCATACGGGGCCTACGTAGGGCACGGATACGTCAACGTCGTTGGGGTAGTAGGAGCGGTATTCCATGCAGGTTTCGCCTCCCTTGCTGATGCCTGTACTTATCCACTTGCCAGGGTAGAGGGCCTTGAGGGCGCTGACTACCTCGTGCAGGTCGGCCATGGCGTCTTCGTCGCGCAGGTACTGCCAGTCGCAGGGCTCGGGCTTCGACTCCTGAAAGTAGCGGTGCTCTACAAAGACTATGTTAGTGTTGAAATAGGTGGAGAGCTCATTGTTGTAGCGCGGTCCGGCGGCATAGCCGGCGCCGTAGCCTTCGGTAACTACTAGGGTGGGGCGGTCAAAACCGCGGTGCATCACAATGACGCGCTGAGTGAAGGTACCCTTGGAGGGGTTTTGGTGGCTCAGCGGCTGTCTTACCTTTAATATATAGCGGCTGTCGAAGCCTGCCTCGTCTGTCACTTCAGTGGCTGAGACCACATTGCTGAGGGCTGCCAGCTTCTGTTCTATCGCCTTGTCGGCCATGGCGCATACTGATGCCAGCAGAAGCACCAGTAATATCTTCATGCTTTTCATGGGGATTGTGTCTTTTTGTGGTGTAATAGATGCTATGGGCTCTATGGTAATGTGCTGTTACTTCTTGTTGAGGGCGTTCTCTATCTGGGCAGTGATTTCCTCGTCGCCGGGGTAGCCGCCCATGGCAATGTTGTCATAAACGTGCTGGCCTTTCTTGTCGGCTATATAGTAGGTGGGGATGCCCCTGACACCCAAGCTCTGCAGCAGGCCGTTAAACTCCTTGTCGGTAAGGCGGTAGTGGTAGCCTTTGATGTCGGGAATGGTCTGCTGCCATTTTTGGATGGGCGATGTCTCGCCGGTGATATAGACGAAGGCTACGGGCTTGCCGCTGGCGAGATAGCTATCTTTGATGGGGTCTATCTGTTGCATGGCGTACATGCAGGGGCCGCACCATGTAGCCCAGAAATCAATGACCACCACCTTGCCCTTAAACTCGCCGATGATGGTCTTGAGAATGTTGTCAACTGGGATGCCGGCGGGCAGGGTCTTAACTACTACGGAGTCCTCCTTCTCTGTCTTTTCGGTGGGGGCAGCGTTGCCGGTGGAGGGCTGAGGCTGCTTGGCGCAGCTGCTGAGGCTTACCATAAAGGCCGCCATGACGATAAACAGTGTCTTCTTCATAATGCTTATTATTTTTAATCTTTCAATCTTTTAATCTTTTAACTTTCAATCTGTTGTTTATTGTTTGTTGGCCAATTTGATGAGGTACTGCCCGTACTCGTTTTTCTCCATTGGCTTGGCGGTGCCGAGCAGCTCGGTTTGGCTGATCCATCCTTTCTCGAAGGCAATCTCTTCAAGGCAGGCTATTTTTTGGCCAGTGCGCTTCTCAATCACTTCGATAAAGGTAGATGCCTCACTTAGGCTTTCGTGGGTGCCGGTGTCGAGCCAGGCAAATCCGCGCCCCATGGTCTGCACGGCCAGCCGTCCCTGACGTAGATACTCCTGGTTGACTGTGGTAATCTCTAGTTCGCCGCGGGCACTGGGCTTGATGGTCTTGGCTATCTGCAGTACATCGTTAGGGTAGAAGTACAGGCCCACCACAGCGTAGTTGCTCTTGGGGTGCTCGGGTTTCTCCTCTATCGACACACACTGCTTATTGCTGTCAAACTCCACCACGCCGTAGCGTTCCGGGTCGTTGACGCGATAGCCGAATACGCAGCCGTTATTCTCCTGCTCCACTATGCTGACGGCATGATGCAAGAGCTCCTCCAGACCGCTGCCGTGGAAGATGTTGTCGCCCAGCACCAGGCAGACGGATTCGGAGCCCACAAACTCCTCGCCGATAATGAATGCCTGAGCAAGGCCGTCGGGTGAGGGCTGCTCGGCGTACTCAAAGTGTACCCCGTAGTCGGAGCCGTCGCCCAGCAGCCTGCGAAACGACGGCAGGTCGGTGGGCGTGGAGATAATCAGGATATCCTTGATGCCGGCATGCATCAGCACCGAGATGGGGTAATAAACCATCGGCTTATCGTAGATTGGTATCAACTGCTTGCTGATGCCCTTGGTGATAGGGTAGAGGCGTGTGCCGCTACCGCCTGCTAAAACAATGCCTTTCATTTTTGCTAAGTTTTTATGTTTGTCGTGCAAATGTAGGTAAAAAAAAGCATTCAAAGCATAGCTGGGAGGAAAAACATGCATGTTTGCAGGGTGTTTCCACCAAATATTACTATATTTGCAGTCAAATAACAATAACCTTTGATTATTGAGAATCTGACAGGCTATCCCTTAACGAGTCCCCTCTTATCCTCTTGCAGGGGGCTCTCAAACCTTAATGTTTATTGGCTTAAATTTTTTAAACAACTATAGCAATGAGAAAACTTATTTCTATTCTTGCCCTGCTGGCAGTGTGTGCCTCGCTGTCAGCCATCACCAAGGACGAACAGGCACTCTATGACCTGGTGGAGCGCATTGCCCCGCAGCACAAGTCTAACTTTGTATTCGAGCAGAAGAAACAGAAGATCGAGACCTATACCGTGCATGCCAAGGGCGGCAAAGTGGTTATCACCGGCAGTAATGCACAGTCAATGGCTGTTGGGCTCAACTACTACCTGAAATACTACTGCCACACCACCGTCAGCTGGCTGGTGTCGAGTCCCGTGGAGATGCCGGCCGTGCTGCCTTCCGTCAGCAGGTTTACTCAGACGGCACGATGCGACAACCGCTTCTTCCTCAATTACTGCACCTACGGCTACACCATGCCCTGGTTTACCTGGGCAGACTGGGAGCGCCTTATCGACTGGATGGCCCTTAACGGAATCAATATGCCGCTGGCCAACACCGGCGCTGAGGAGATTGCCTACCGCGTATATACCAGTCTCGGTATGAGCGACGAGGAGACGCGCTCATTCTTTACCGGCCCGGCTCATCTGCCCTGGCACCGCATGAGCAATATTGACAAGTGGCAAGGACCGCTGCCACATAGTTGGCTTAAGGGCCAGCTGGAGCTACAGAAAAAGATTGTGGCTCGTGAACGTGAGCTCGGCATGAAGCCTATCCTGCCAGGATTCTCAGGACATGTGCCTGGAGCACTGCGCACTATTTTCCCCAACGCCAAAATTAGCAAACTGCAGAATTGGGCTGGATTCCGCGACGAGACAAGCTGCTATTTCCTCGACCCGCAGGACAGCCTCTTCGCAGAGATTCAGCACCGGTATATCAAGGAGGTCATCAAGGAGTTCGGCACTGATCATATCTATGGTATTGACCCCTTCAATGAGATGAAACTGCCCTCCGAGGATCCTGCCTATCTGGCTGCCGTGGCTAAGGGCATCTATGGCACCCTCACTGATGTTGATCCGCAGGCCACATGGCTGCAGATGACA
The DNA here is from genome assembly GCA_902788275.1 of uncultured Bacteroidales bacterium. Classification (GTDB taxonomy): domain Bacteria; phylum Bacteroidota; class Bacteroidia; order Bacteroidales; family Bacteroidaceae; genus UBA6382. The sequence goes on from CADAJV010000030.1 coordinate 17,529, forward strand.
TGGATGTTTTATTTCGACAAGGCCACCTGGACACCCGAACGCGTCAAGGCGTTCCTTACCGCTGTGCCCCAAGGCAAGCTCATATTGCTTGACTACTGGGGTGAGTATCAGGAGATTTGGCGCCTTCATGAGAAATATCACGGCCAGCCTTACATCTGGTGCTACCTTGGCAACTTCGGCGGCAATACCCACTATAACGCAGAATTTAATAAGGTTCGCACGCGCGTAGAGGGTACCTTCAAGGACGGAGGCTCTAACTTCAGTGGCCTTGGCGGCACGCTTGAAGGCTTTGACATTAACCCAGAGATGTATGAGTACTTCTACGAGAAAGCTTGGACCGGCTATCCCGATGACGAGCTCTTCCTCTCAGCACTGGCCGACCGCCACTGTGGCGCAGAGGATACCACCTTCCGCAATGCGTGGAAGTCACTCTATTACGACATTATCGACTCCCGCTCCTATGCTGGCAGCCCCAATACCGCCACCGAGTATCCGCGTCTCAACAAGGACAACAAGCCTTATCAGACTTCATCAAAGATAGCTAACGACAACGTGCTGGCGTTCAATGTATGGCAGCATTTGCTCTCCACAAAGAACAACAGCAACGCTCTCTTTGTCTATGACGCTGTCAATCAGGGCCGCGAGGTGCTGGGTACATATTTCTACTGCCTGCGCAACGATTTCTCACAGGCTTGCTACAAGCGCGATATCGCCTTGGCCGAGAAGAAGGCCAAGGAGATGCTGGAGACTCTCGATGACCTTGATCTCCTGCTAGGCTTACACAAGGATTTTTCCTTTAATAAATGGGTTGACGACGCCCGCTCGTGGGGGCAGACTCCAGAGGAGAAAGAGTACTTTGAGGTCAACGCCCGCACACTGCTTACCACCTGGGGCTTTAAAGGCCACACACTGCGCGACTATGCAAGGCGTACATGGCACGGACTCGTTGCCCATTTCTACAAGCATCGCTGGGAGATTTTTATCAACCATTCTCTCAACGCAGTACGCAAGGGAGTGGACGTGGATGCCAATAATCTCCGTGACGACATCTTCCAGTTTGAGTGGAACTTTACTCAGAAACTTGCTGATCCCGACTTGACCGAGGCTCCTGTCAATGGCACTCCTGTAGAGGTGATGCGCCGCATGGCAGTGAAGTATTCGCCGCTTATTCAACAGCAGGCTGACCTCAATGCTGATAACGCCGGCCAGGAGCAGCGCGTCAAGGTTACACCACATGACTTCTATTAAAATTGAAAAATTAAAAAATTAAAAAATTAAAAAATTAAAAAGTTAAAATATTAAAATGATGAAAGCAATGAAGATTTATGTGAAATTTCTGTTGGTGTCGCTTGGCTTGTTTGGCATATTCATGCTGAGCGGATGCTCCAAGGAGCCTGCAGCAGTGCTGACCAAGTCGGGTCTTAATCCCGCTGATTTCCAGACAGACTCCACTGCCCTCTATGTGCTACGAAACAGCCAGGGCATGGAGGTGTGTATCACTAATTATGGAGGCCGTATCGTCTCCGTCATGGTGCCTGACAAGCAGGACTCCCTGCGCGATGTAGTGCTTGGCTTCGACAATGTGGCAAGCTATTATCCTGAGAACAACAAGAGCGATTTTGGTGCCTCCATCGGCCGCTATGCCAACCGCATCGACCATGGTCGCTTTACTCTTGGCGACTCCACCTATCAGCTCACCATTAACAATGGTCCTCACTCACTTCACGGCGGTACCACCGGTTGGCAGTATAAAGTTTATAAGGCCAATCAGATAGACAGCACCAAACTGGAGCTCACCCTCGTGTCCCCGGACGGCGACAATGGCTACCCCGGTACCGTTACCGCCAAGGTTGTCTATACCCTTACCGAGGATAACGCCATTGACATCCAGATGAGCGCTACCACAGACAAGCCGACCATCGTCAACATGACCAACCATGCCTATTTCAACCTCAATGGCGACCCCAATGTGCCTATAACCAACAATCTGCTTTATATTAATGCCAAGCAGTACACTCCTGTTGACAGCACATTCATGACTCTGGGCAACATTGACCTTGTGGCAGGTACTCCATTCGACTTCAACACCGCCACCGAGATAGGGGCTCGCATCAACGATGACAATGAGCAGCTGCACAACGGCAACGGCTATGACCACAACTGGGTGCTCTCCACCAATCAGGCCATCGATCAGCTTGCTGCCAGCGTAGTTTCGCCAATCACCGGCATCAAGCTTGAGGTCTTTACCGACCAACCAGGTCTCCAGGTTTATGTGGGCAATTTCCTTGACGGCACCGTCACAGGCAAGCACGGCATCGCCTATCAGCAGCGCACCGCCCTCTGCCTTGAACCGCAGGTTTATCCCGACTCCCCCAACAAGAAGGACCTTGCCGGATGGTATGACCCCACCGTCACTCCCGACAAGCCCTACTCTCATCACCTCATCTACAAGTTCAGCGTAGAGAAGTAGAAGTGGCGTTGACATTTTGGCAATCCCCTTGCTTCGACAGAGGCGAGGGGATTGATATTGCTGCCTGTTAACATTTTTTTTGCTCGTCTGAGTAAGATGGTATTTTTATATTGCGTATATTTGCAATGTTAATCTAGAATATGCTTATGATGGAAGGAAAGAGCACTTTTACTATTTATAGCGCATCGGCAGGCACAGGTAAAACCTACACATTGGTGACGCGCTATATTGCGCTGCTGATGGACAGTGCGGATGACAGAGCCTACCGCCACGTGCTGGCCGTTACTTTTACCAACAAGGCCACTGCAGAGATGAAGCAGAGAATTTTATCATATCTGTATCTGATATCCAATGGAGAGAGTTCGTTGGCTAAATCTGTGCGCGGCTTTATGCACTCGAAGCTTGCCGATGATGATATGGCGACAAAGGCGGAGAGGATATACCGCAATATCTTGTCCGAATACGACGATATGCGTGTGTCAACGATTGACGCTTTCCTGCAGCAACTGATTACGGGTATGGCGCAAATGCTGGGTATCGGTGCAGACTTTGGCGTGGAGTTGGACAGCAATCACGTAGTATCCGCGGCAGTGGATGATGTGATGATAGAGGGGCCCGAAGACTCCATTGGTGTTTTGACCAACTACCTGGAGGAGCGTTTGGATGATGAGAGGGAATGGGATGTACGCAAGGATCTTATTAATATGACTAAAGAGTTGCTCAAGGAGGCTGTACAGAAGGATAAGGATGAGATAGTGCTCAATCCCGGTAAAATTAAGAAATACAAAAATGCCATCAACTGGAGGCAGAATCCTTGTGTGAAGGAAATGCGCAATCTTTATGAGCAGGTGAAGGATTGCAGGGATAATGCAGAGATAGATAGTGGTAATAATTTCTACTCTTTTATTGACAGGATTGGCAAATCTCTTGAAAACAAGGCTAAGCCAGAAGATGTATTCCGAGGACTTGGTGACAGGGATAACACAACTTTGTTTTCAGGCAAGTTTGCGGTCAAGGTGCGGCAGCGCCCTGAGATACAGGACATATTGCAGAGGATGCAGGAGCTGACGGTGCCCTGCCGCAGGGCTTATTTTTCAAGCAGGATTACGAGCCGCTATCTTAATGACCTCGCTATGATGAAGTTTGTGAATGATACACTGAATCGCAACCTTGATGAGGCCAACACTATATTGCTGGCACGCACTGCGTATGTGCTGCAGTCAGCGTTAAAGCCCGGCGATGCTGACTTCATCCTGGAGAAGGCCGGTATTCGCTACCGTCACATTATGATTGACGAATTTCAGGACACCTCGACGTTGCAGTGGGCTGTGTTCTGCCAGTTGATAAGTGAGATTCTTGCAAGCGGTGGCACAACTCTCATCGTGGGTGATTTGAAACAAAGCATATATCGCTGGCGAAACGGTGACTATAGAATTATGCAGGGACTGAAGAATGGGAAGGGAAACGGGCAACCAGGGGTTAATCTTAAGCCTTATGTGAAAAGTGTTCCCCTTACGAAGAACTATCGTAGCCAGGCGAGAGTGGTAGAGTTTAACCACAAACTTTTTGAACACCTCTGTCGGGAGGATGGGTTTGCTCATAAGTTTGCCGACATATATCGCGAAGAGAAAACAGACGAGAGGGGTAATATTCTACCCTTTGATATCAAAGACTTCTGCAACAAGGCGGACAAGGATGCTGGCTATGTGCAGGTGAAGACATATGAATACAAGAACAAGGCCACCGAAGAGCATCTGAAGCGTGCTGTGGTGAAGGGGCGGATATTGGATGACATGTTCGCCGACCTGGAATATTTGATTGAGCAGGGTGTTGCGATGAGCGACATCCTTATCCTTGTGCGCAAGAAGGACGAGGCTAAGAAAATCATTAACCACTATGCCAATAGCAACTCGGCCTGCGGCAACGTCAGGCTGTGTTCAAACGACAGTTTCTTGCTGGAGAGCAGCTGCTCGGTAAGGGTGATAATTAGTGCGCTGAAGTATATAGCTACCGGTGAATCACTGTCTGCCATGTATCTGAAGATGTGTCAGGTATCGACCGACAACCTGGGTAAGGCCTTAATGCGCTTGCCGCTCAACGAGCTGGTGGAGAGAGTGATAAGGCTGACACTTTTTGATGCTGAGGGCAAGTTGCGTTTTGATGACACACCCTATCTTAACAGCTTCGTTGACGAGGTGGGCAGCTACGTTAGCAGTTACGGCTCCAGTGTTAATGACTTCCTTACCTATTGGGACGACCAGCTGCACTCAAGGGCCATACCCGCCTCTGGCACCGAGGGTGTGCGCATTATGACCATACATACAGCCAAGGGCCTGGAGAGCAAATATGTGTTTATTCCTTTCTGTGACTGGGAACTAATCAGAGACAACAAGATGATATGGCATGAGGCAATGTGTGAGCCTCAGGGAGTTGGTGAGGTAGAGAAACTTGGACTAATCCCCGCAGAGGTAATCAAGGAAATAGAAGAAACCGACTACAGGGATGCCTATGAGGAGGAACACGAGGCCCAGAAGGTGGACAACCTCAATCTGCTCTATGTGGCGTTTACCCGTGCCGCCGACCACCTGTATGTGTATGCTGATGTTGAGCAGGGGGCCACTGCAGTTGGCCCAAAGACTGTTGGTGACCTTGTCAGGGGCTTTGTCGGCAAGGATTTCTATAGCGTAGGCGAGAAGACCATTATCACTGAAAGCAAGCACAATGACGATACTCCGTTTGAGTATCACTTTAAGAATGGCGAGATGGTCAGTTACTCCTTCTGCAGCAGCGATGATGCCATACGTTTTCGTCAGTCGCAGGAGTCACTGTTCTACATGCAGCGCGGGGCAGAGGGTGCGGCTGAGATGACAGGGCGTATCAATGCCGGCAACCTGCGCCACGATATCCTGGCGCACATCAACATAATGTCAGACACCGACAGAGTGATAAGCGACTTCTATAACAGAGGCATCATAGAGACCAAGGCAGAGGCGGCGGAGATAGCGGGGGAGATGGAGCGTGCATGGAAGAATCCCCAGATGGCAGATTGGTTTAGCGGAAAATGGCATGTGCTGCGTGAGGTATCAGTGCTGCGCCCTAAGAACGAGTATGATGCAGAGGTGCTTGCCTGGAAGGCACAGCCTGAGCAGCAGCGCGAAAAGATGCCCAAGCGTGAGCTGCGCCCCGACCGGGTGATGGTGCGCGGTGATGAGGCTGTGGTGCTTGACTTCAAGTTTGGCAAGCATAATCACGCCAAATACACAGAGCAGGTGAAGCAATACATGTTGCTGCTGGGCCGGATGGGATACAAGAGAGTGGATGGCTATCTATGGTATGGCCTTGACGGAGAATTAGTAAAGGTATAGACAATGAAGTTTCTGGAATATACAATAAAAGAATTATACCGCCAGTATGGTAACAGTATGCAGGACCTGACCCTGGTGTTGCCTACTCGGCGTGCAGGTCTCTTTGCTAAAGACTGGTTGGGCCGGCTAATCGGCAATAGTCCCGTGTTTGCTCCAGAGTGTACCACTATCAGCGACCTGTTTGACAGCCTTTGTCCACTGAAGGCCGCCGAGGAGCTCAAGACAGTGTGCCTGCTATATAATATATATAAGGCACACGTGGAGACCAACCTGAGCCTCGATGCCTTCTATGGTTGGGGGCGTCAGTTGATAGCCGACTTTAACAATGCAGACAAGTGTGCAGACGGCATCACCGCAGAGGGAATACTGCGCAGCACTATGGAGGCGCGCCATTTTGATGAGAGCAACATAGATAAAGAGGTCAGGGAGCGTATAGTCCACCTGTTCAGACAGTCAGGCGTGTCAGTTCCCGACAGCGAGAAGAGTGTGCGCAAGGATTACGAGGCCCTGTGGCGAAAGATTCCAGACATCTATAGTGACCTGACCAAGGCGTTGCTTAAGGAGGGTAGCGCTCTTGAGGGAACGCGATGGAGATGGGTGGCTGACCACATTGACCAGTGGGCTCCGCAGTTTGAAGGCCGTAAGTTAGTCTTTGTAGGTTTCAATCAGCTGCTGTCGGTGGAGCGGGCACTGATGATACGTTTGAAAGAGCGGGGAGTCGCCCTCTTCTACTGGGACTATGATGCCGACTTCGACAGCCATGAGGGCAATAACATCAGAGCGTATAGGAACGTGCGCCGCAACATGCGCCACGACGGCACACTGGTGGAGAATCTCGGCGGCCGTTACGATGACAGCGTGGAGGGTGTCAGAGAACCTATAGAGGTGATTGCGGCACCGTCAGACAATGCCCAGGCTCGCTATGTCCACGACTGGCTGCTGGCACATCATCGGGAGGGCGACCGCACGGCCATCGTCGTTTGCAGCGAGACGCAGTTGGAGCACGTAGTGTTTGCCATACCGCCGCAGTTTGCAGAGAGAGTGAACATTACCAAGGGATTTCCTCTGCGCAACACCCGTATATACGCCGATATAGCGCGGCACCTGCATAGTCAGAAGAAGGAAGAAGCCGACTTCGCTGAAGTGCTGCAGGGCCTGCTGCGACAGATTGACAGTCATGTGCCGGGAGTCGAAAGTCAAGAGACATCGGCTCTGCCCTGGCACGAGCTGCTCGGTGTCGAGTCGCTGTGGCAGGCCAGGCTGGTGGTAGTGCGTTTCCTTCAGTTGGTGAAGGACGGCACACTGGACGATATCAGGGAGATTCACACGCTGCGCAATCTGCTGCTGCGTCATCTCGGCACGGTGAGCATCCCGTTCCACGGCGAGCCGATTACAGACATTCAGGTTATCGGAGTGCTTGAGACACGCGCTCTCGACTTTGACAACATCCTGTTCCTCAATGTGGAAGAAGGCGTGTTGCCCAAGGTGGGTAAGGACAAATCATTCATACCCTATTATCTGCGCAAGACTTACGGATTGCCCACCAACGATGAGCAGACCGACATCTACGCCTACAATTTCTTCCGTCTGCTGAGGCGTGCCAATCACGTTACAGTACTTTATAGTGACGCACAGACCGCAATGGGCCAGAAGGGAATGTCGCGTTTTGTGATGCAGATGTTGGTCAGCCGGCGTTTCGAGATACGGCGTCGCCTGCTGACAGAGGGCAGCACGTTGCCGGTGGACATTACAGACGAGCAGGCCAGTCAGCTGATACGCCAAATGGCAGACAGCAAGAGCTACGCCGACCGTCTGAAACAGATGCAGAGTCAGGGCAGGGAGGCATCGCTCTCGCCGTCGGCAATAAAGACATACCTCACCTGCCCCATGAAATTCTTTGTTCGCTACATGCTCTCAGTAGCGGAACCGGAGAAGCCGGACGCCATGCTGCAGACCAATGAGCTGGGCACACTGATCCATAACTCGGCGCAGGCGGCCTATGACATAATCACCGACAACGGGCATCGTCCTCTTACCTCGGGGGCCATAAGGCAATTCCGCAATGATAAAAGCCAGATGGCGCGGGCCGTGAGCAAGGCGTTCAGTATGCTTAACGACGACTATCGCCTCAGGCATGATCCCAATGCACCAGACTACTATCTGCCGGCCAAACACAAGGTGGAGGCCAATGTGGCCGTGAAGCACCTGGACAACATACTGGACAACGACGAGCACACCCCGGGCCTGCAGATAATAGATTGCGAGAAAAAAGCCTACTACGAAGCCAACCTTTTCGCTAAGCCAAATGAGCAGAATGATGCTTGCATCAAGTCTGCCATGGCGAGAATGCCGAAGGCATCGCGAACCGAAGCAGCACTGTCGCGGGGTGCGGACAGCGGAGGTGAGAGCGAAGCGGCAAAAGGTGGTTGCGAAGAAACCAACCTCTGTGGGCTGAGCATAAAGATAGGCGGAAGCATAGACCGTATCGACCGTATTGCTGACGGCAGTTACCGCATTGCAGACTATAAGACAGGCAGGTATAAGGATGATAATATGAAAGCCAGCTCGCTGGATGCCCTGTTTGAGGTCGGTCAGAGCAAGACGGGCAACATCCTGCAGACACTCATCTACTGCCTTGCCGCTCGTCATGACAAGGATGTGCAGCGTCTGCTGCCGCGGGATGCCAAGGTCTATCCCATACTGCTATATACACAGAAGAAGCTGGCCAGATTCAATCCCCACCTCAAGCTCGGCAAAGAGCCGTTGATGGATTTCGATGCCATAAGCGGAGAGTTTGAGCAGCAGTTGCTCGCCTTAGTGAAACAGATACTGACCACCGATAATTTCCCTATGGCTCAGCAGGGCAGCAGTTCGCCGTGCCAATACTGCAAGTACCAACTGCTGTGTGGCCGTAAGGGTAGGGTAGTGTGACAGGGAGAGCAGACCCTAATCCAAGACAAAGGCTTCTTCGCATAGCGGAAGAAGCCTTTGTTGTTGAGAGAAATGGTACGCCCTCAGGGGCTCGAACCCTGGACCCGCTGATTAAGAGTCAGCTGCTCTACCAACTGAGCTAAGGACGCATCGTGTGCCGTTTTTGCATTGTAAAAATCCCCCTTACGGAGGTTTTTTCCTCAAACGCGGTGCAAAAGTAGCATATTCTTTCGAAACAGCCAAAGTATTTTGAGAAAAATATTTCAGTATGGGCGTGATTTCTGCAAAAAGTTGTAACTTCGCATCTGTGAGACGTCTGTTTTTTTATATATTCGCCATTTGGGTGGTCATCAGCGGCCATGGTCAGACACTCGGCACCCGCCTGGTACGCCAGGTGGCACGTCAGGCTGGCATAAGGTTGCCCATAGAGCCCATCGTGCAGTCAGTGCGCTCTCAGGGAGACCCTTTCAACCGCGCGTGTCCATATTATATATACGATGACGGGGTAGTCTCGCAGGAGCGCAGCCTGGTGGGCTGTGTGGCCACGTCGGCAGAACAGGTAGTGTCCCATTACCGCTATCCCGACCAGCTGCTGGACTCAATAGCCGGATTCACCTCGCGTAACAACGGCACCATAGCCGCCATACCAGCCGGCACCGAACTGGACTTTGACGACATACTTGACGTTTATGATGACGGGCTCTATACCAAGGCCCAGGCAGCGGCAGTGGCCCGTCTGTCCTACTATCTGGGCGTAGCCTGCCGCATGAATTGGGCAGTAGGCTCATCGGGAGCCCAGGTAGAACGCCTGGTGGAGCCTCTGAGGCGTGCCTTTGGCTATCGCTATGTGCGCTACCTGTGCAGTTATAACTACACACTGCAGCGTTGGATTCACCTCCTGCTCAGTGAGTTGTCAGCCGGTCGCCCTGTCATCTACGCCGGTTATAATACCTCCGGCAGCGGCCACGCTTTCGTTATCGACGGAGTCAGTGAGAACGGTAAGTTTCATGTCACATGGGGCTTTGGCGGCCATAACGACGGGTGGTTTGACCTCAGCGTACTCAACAATAACGAGAATCCGCTGGAGCCTACCCCGGAGGGTATAGCCGAGGGCTACTGCCACATGCAGGAGGCCATATTCCTTCACCCCGACAGCGTACCCTACGTCACCGGCGACACCCTGGCCGGTCAGCACCGCCTGGCCGTTGACAACGTAACCTTCAACCGTGCGCCCGACACCAATATGTACACCGTTGCCACCGTCAGGGCCCGCAATCAGTCAGCCGACGACATCTTCAGCCCCATCGAGCTGTTTACCTATTCACAGCTTGACAGCCTCCGCAATCCTGTAGACATCGACTACCTCGGCGTGGTTGACGCCATGCTGCAAGCCGGGGCCGACACCCTGTTGCAGGCCTATGTGCGCTTCAGCACCGTGGGGCATCGTATGTTGGGAGTGGCCACGGCAGACAGTATCTATCTGCCATTCGACAGCCTGGTGGTCTGCCGCGCATCGCAGCCCAAGCTCACCTATGCACTGACAGACTCCACCGTGACACCCAATGCCGCATCGTTTGCCCTGACAATAGAGAACACCTCAGCCCTATACTGGTCAGGCCGCATGGTCACATACAGCCTCTTTGAGGGCCCATATACCGAGGAAGAGACCGACCTGCGTCACTATACCGTGCTCAACCTGCCCCCCCAGGGTAAGGCCGCAGCCACCGTAACCTTTGCCCACCTGGAGCCCGACACCGACTATACGCTCGTAGTGCGCAACCCGTGGCAGCCAGCCTTGCAGGTAGAGTTCCATACACCCGTCTTCACAGGCATACAGGGAGTCAGCCCCCCCGAACCCTCGAATCCCCGAACTTTCGAACACTCGAACTTTAAATATCGCATCAACCATCGCATAACGATAGAATATGATGAGTCCACTGGCCGTTATAGACAAATACTATCCCCACAACGATGAACAGCGGAGCCTGTTGCTGCACCACAGCTGGCAGGTAGCCGCCAAAGCCCTGCGCTGTGCCGCTGCCCACCCCGAGCTGTCCCTTGACAGAGAGCTGCTGCTGCGCGGAGCCCTGCTCCACGACCTGGGCATACTGGCAACGCGGGCCCCCTCCATCCACTGCCATGGCACAGAGCCCTACCTGATGCACGGATTTATTGGCGCACGCCTGCTGCGCCAGCTAGGCTACGAGGCAGAGGCTCGCATCTGTGAGCGACATACAGGCACAGGCCTTACCGCTCAGACCATACGTGAGCATAAACTCAGCGTAGAGCCGCAGGACTATATGCCCGAGACACTCGAGGAGCAGCTGATATGCTATGCCGACAAGTTCTACTCAAAGTCGCGCCCCGACCAGGAGCTGACCTTCGTCCAGGTATGCACCGGCCTTCAGCGTTATGGCGAGCGGGGCGTGGAAAAGTTCCGTGAGTGGCACAAGAGATTCAAAGTTCAGACTATTTAGAAGTTAAGTAGTTAAGTAGTTAAGTAGTTAAGCCGTTAGTCATGACTATGTCGCTTCGCTCTCACCTCCGCTTTTCGTGCTCCGCTTCGCGACAGCACTGCTTCGGTTCGCGATGCCTTCGGCATTCATCCTCTATCTCCTTCTATCTTCTTTTATCTACTTTTAACTCCTTAAAAATTATCAAATGAAAAAAGCACTGATAACCCTCAATATACTCGTCTTGCTGCTGGCAGGCTGCCATCGGGTCAGCATAGAAGAACAATGTGCGGAGATGGTCAGAAAAGAATGGCGGCGCATGCCCCGCAACATCACACAGGGCGTTGTACTCGACTCCCTTCACTACGACCGCCGCACCAACACCCTCGTCTATTACCATACCATTAACGATACCCTCTACACCGCCGAGGCCATACGCCACGGCAAGCAGCAACTGCGCGAACAATTGCTCATGGACATCAGCAACTCTGTGGCCCTGAAGCGCCTGAAGGAAGAGGGCCTCTCATTCCGATACGTCTATCTGGCACAGAGCGATGGCAAAGAGTGCCTCACCATGCAGTTCCAGAACGATGAATTGTAAAAAATTTAGGAGATAGAAGGAGATAGAAGGAGATAGAAGGAGATAGAGGACGATAGTCCTGACTATTGGCTTAACCTCTTAACCACTTAATTTTCGACGGCTCTCCCTCTAAGCGGGGCCCCTCTGGGGAATTAGAATTGGATTCCCTCGCGGAGCGAGGGAGTACCCCGAAGGGGGGAGGGCGTATGAGAGTATTTTCTAATAATTTTGGAGATAGAAGGAGATAGAAGGAGATAGAAGGAGATAGAAGGAGATAGAGGACAATAGTCCTGACTAATGGCTTAACTTCTTAACTTCTTAACTTCTAGAGTAACGGCTTAACTTCTTAACTTCTTAACTACTTAACTTCTTGTCTATAACCAATAACCAATAACCTATAACCTTTTATTTATAACCTATAACCATTCATTCAATTCTCAAAATGAAAACAGAAACAGAGCAGCGTTCAGAACGCGCCATGCAGCTGTTCAGCCAGGGATACAACTGTGCCCAGTCTGTGGTGGCAGCATGGGCCGACCACTATGGTCTTACCCCCGACATAGCCCTGCGTATAAGCAGCAGCTTCGGCGGAGGCATAGGCCGTATGAGGCTCACCTGCGGAGCCGCATGCGGCATGTTCATACTGGCTGGCCTGGAGACAGGTACCACCGACCCCACCAACCGCGATGCCAAGGCAGCCAACTACAAGGCAGTGCAGCAATTGGCCGCAGACTTCCGTCAGGCCATGGGCTCCATTACCTGTGGCGAGCTGCTGGGGCTCAGCAGCCCAGAGCATACACCCATGCCCCAGGAACGCACACCCGAATACTATCGCAAGCGACCATGCCGCGATATCGTAGGCCAGTCCAGCCGCATATTCGGACAATTCCTGGAAAAAAAACATAGAAACGAAAGGCAAAGCCCTCGCGAAGATATCGTTGGTGATTGCGCCAACGGCGCGGGCCGACATTAAGAAATCTGAGAGCCTTGGCGGCCAATCTAAGAGCCTTGAAACCAAATCTAAAAGCCTTGAAAATGACAGCTCCAGGCTCTTAGAATTTTTTTCCACGGAGTTAGATTCTTTTTCCACGGAGTTAAAACTTTTTTCAAGGGGATTAGATTAAATAAGTGCGTAAAAGCACACACTTTTTGCTGTGTGCTTTGTGTGCTTTGTGTGCTTTTTGCACACAAAGCACACAGAGCATACACTTAATACAATTAAAAATATCTTTTTCCCGCAATTAAAAATCTTATCTCTTTGAAAATCAAAGAGATAACTTTAATTCAAATTATATATTATATATTTAATATAATATATAATTCTATAAGAGAACATAAGGAAAATTAAAATATGCACACACTTTTTGCTGTGTGCTTTGTGTGCTTTGTGTGCTTTTTTACTCTGCATCGTCGCCTTGCTCGCCCTTGGGGTTGATGAGTGACTGGATGAAATTCTTTGTTGCCTCTATCTCGAGGTCGGTGAAGCGCTGGGGGTTGCGCATATAGTAGTTGTAGCCCTGACGCGCACCGATGTCGCCGAAGTGGTCTGGGGAGGGGGGGCAATAATTTTGGAGATAGAAGGAATTAAAAGGAGATAAAAGGAGATAAAAGGAGATAGAGGGAGATAGAGGGAGATAGAGGACAATAGTCAAGACTATTTAGAAGTTAAGTAGTTAAGTAGTTAAGTAGGTAAGCCGTTAGTCTTTCTTCTTTCGAACTTTTCAAACCGTAAACTGTAAACCGTAAACCGTAAACAATTTTCAATTCTCAATTTTCAAAAAAGTTGTGTCATGTCTGTTTTTTTTCGGTTATTTTTAGTAATTTTGCAATGTTAAATATTTGATTGTCATCTTATGTGTAATAATGTATTCAGGGGCCTTGGTGTGGCATTGGTTACTCCGTTTAGTGCGGACGGCGGTGTTGACTTTGCTTCTTTGAGTGGTCTTGTGGATTATGTGGTGGCTGGCGGCGCAGATTTTGTATGTGCGCTGGGCAGCACTGCGGAGACTCCGTGTCTGAGTGTGCGGGAGCGTATGGCTGTGAAGGATGCAGTGGTTGGTGCGGTTGGTGGTCGTGTGCCGGTGTTGCTTGGCATGGGCGGCAATGACACGGGTGCGCTCTGTAAAGAGATCGGCTGTTTTGACTTCAGCGGTGTGAGCGGCATTCTCTCGGTGGTGCCTTTTTATAACCGTCCGTCGCAGCGTGGCATTTATGAGCATTTCGGCCGTGTGGCGGAGGCTGCGGGCGATATGCCGGTGGTGCTGTATAACGTTCCGGGCCGCACGGGTGTGAATATGCAGGCTGCCACTACGCTGCGCCTGGCTCACGACTATCACAACATAGTGGCTGTGAAGGAGGCGAGCGGCAGTGTGGCTCAGATTGGGCAGATTGTGGAGGGTGCTCCTGAGGGCTTTGGTGTGTTGAGCGGCGATGACTCGCTGACTTGTGACCTGCTGTTGCGCGGTGCCTGCGGTGTGGTTTCGGTGGTCGGTAATGCTGCTGTCCGCACTTTTGGTGGGATGGTGAGGGCTGCCTTGGCTGGTGATGCTGCCAGGGCGGCTGCGACTAACCGGGAGCTGCAGGAGCTCTATGGCCTGGTGTTTGCGGAGGGTAACCCTGCGGGCATCAAGGCTCTGCTGGCGGCCAAGGGCTTGTGTCTCAATGTGCTGAGGCTGCCTCTGACGCCTGTCTCTCAGCAGACGGCTGACGGTTTGCAGCGGTGGGCCTCGGTTGACTGATAATTGAGAGTTATGCTGAATTATACTATGTTTCATTTGTTTTATCTTTTTTAATACTTCGGACGGCTTGAAATGTGTATCTTTGCCGCGCAATTGTATAACTGTTAAATATCGCTATGGAACAGAATGTAGATATACGTAGCCTTAATGAGCTGATAGAGAACAAATCGGTGATTGTTACTAATATCAAGATCGGTATGGGGCAGGTTATTGTGGGTCAGTCGCATCTGGTTGACTCGCTGATGGTTTGCCTGCTGAGCAATGGCCATATACTGCTTGAGGGTGTGCCTGGTCTTGCCAAGACGCTGGCTATAAAGACGTTGGCAGGCATTGTTGACGGTAGCTTCAAGCGTATACAGTTTACTCCTGACTTGCTGCCTGCTGACGTTGTGGGTACTATGGTCTATAGTCAGAAGAATGAGGAGTTTATGGTTAAGCAGGGTCCGGTGTTTGCTAACTTTGTGCTGGCGGATGAAATTAACCGTGCTCCGGCAAAGGTGCAGAGTGCCTTGCTGGAGGCTATGGAGGAGCGCCAGGTTACAATAGGTAAGGAGTCTTTCCGCCTGCCGGAGCCTTTCCTGGTTCTTGCCACGCAGAACCCCATTGAGCAGGAGGGCACCTACCAACTGCCTGAAGCTCAGGTTGACCGCTTTATGCTGAAGGCAGTGATAGACTATCCCAGCCTGGACGAGGAGCGCATGGTGGTGGATAATCATATCAAGGGCAAGTGCCAGGAGGTGAGGCCCATGGTTGGCGTTAAGGATATTGTGGAGGCCCGCGAGGTGGTTAAGAAAATCTATGTCAGTGAGGAGATTGAGAAGTATGTCACTGACATTGTCTTTGCTACTCGCTATCCGGAGCGCTATAACATGGCAGACTTGAAGCAGTATATCGGCTTTGGCGGCTCGCCGCGTGCCAGCATCAACCTGGCGTTGGCTGCCCGGGCTTATGCTTTTCTGAAGCATAGGGGCTATGTTATTCCCGATGACGTGAGGGCTATGGCTCACGATGTGCTGCGCCATCGCATAGGCTTGACTTATGAGGCTGAGGCTAAAAATGTGAGTGCTGATGATATTATTGGCCAGATATTGGAGAATGTGAAAATCAGTTGAGACCCTGTTGTGCCCCCCCCTGTGCAGGCTGAGAATTACGTCTTTAGCTTGGTTTTATGGGGCTTGAGGGGACTTTCATTCATCACTCATGGACACTAACGAACTACTCAGGAAGGTCAGGCAGCTGGAGATTAAGACCAGGGTGCTGAGCAACAATGTCTTTGCGGGCGAATATCACTCTGCCTTCAAGGGCAGGGGTATGTCGTTCAGTGAGGTGCGTGAGTATCAGGTGGGTGATGATGTGCGCGACATTGACTGGAATGTCACGGCACGGTTTGGCCGCCCTCACACTAAGCTCTTTGAGGAGGAACGTGAGCTGACGGCTGTGCTGATGGTCGATGTGTCGGCCAGTCTGAGCTATGGTGCATACAATGGGGTGGGGCGCGATATGGTGGCAGAGATTGCTGCTACGCTGGCTTTCTCGGCCATACAGAACAATGATAAGATTGGCGTGATATTTTACAGTGACCGCATAGAGAAATATATTCCGCCTAAGAAAGGACGCAAGCATATACTGTATATCCTGCGTGAACTGTTGGAACTGCAGCCCGATGGGCACGGCACTGACCTGGGCAACGCGCTGGAGTTTCTTATCAACACGCAGAAGAAGGCCTGCTCGGTCTTTGTGATCAGCGACTTTGTAGGGGGTGGCGACTACTCGAAGCCGCTCATGGTGGCTGCACGCAAGCACGAGATGGCTGCCTTGCAGATTTATGACCGGTTTATGGCTGAACTGCCTAACGTGGGTATCATTAAGGTTACTGATAGCGAAAGCGGCGAGGACATGGTGGTTGACTCGGCATCAGCCAGGGTGCGCGAGGCTCATGCCCGCCATTGGGCTGACCATCAGCAGCGCCTGTCTGAGATGCTGAGTGCGCAGAAGGTGGATTTTGTCAGTCTTACTACTGAGGATGACTATGTTGCGGCGTTAAAGCAGTTGTTTGACCGTAGAGGATAAAGGTTTGCAAATGAGAAAAATATGTATCACATTGTTGTCGACTGTGCTATGGGCCATCTCCTTCGGCTCTCTGTGGGCACAGGTCAACGTGACGCTTAAGATGGATACCAATCAGATATTCATTGGTGAGCAGGTGCAGCTAAAGCTTAAGGTCAGCGCGGGCTCTAATGATGTGGTTATAGTGCCGGATTTTCCTGACAGCGTGCTGGTGGAGGGTGTGGAGGTACTGGGCCATCATCGTGAGAGCAGTGCCACCCTGGACGGCGGCCGTCGTCAGACTATTGTGGAGACGTATCGTGTTACCTCTTTTGACTCTGCTCTTTACTATATACCCCCTATGGAGGTGCAGGTAGGTGACAGTGTCTATCGTAGCAAGGGTGGCATGGCCCTCAAGGTAATCAGTCCTGATGTTGACACCACCAAGTTGGACAAGTTCTTCGGTCCCAAGGAGAATGCTGAGGTCTATTATGAATGGAGTGACCTTAAGCGTCCGTTCCTGCTGTGGCTGTTTGGTGTGGCATTGTTGCTGGCAGCTGCCTATATGGCTGTGCAGATTAAGAATAACCACCGCATTCTGCCTAAGCTGAAACTCCACTTTGACGGCCCGCCCCACAAGTGGGCTATGCGCCAGATTGCCAAGCTGCAGGCAAGTCGCCCTGAGGAGGCTGGCGATGCCCATCGCTACTATGCTGACCTGACCGACATTGTGCGCAGCTATATAGCGCGCCGCTATGGGTTTAAGGCTACGGCCATGACTTCGGCACAGATTATCGAGCGCCTGCAAGGCACTAATGACCCAAACCTCCTGGCTGAACTGAAGGAGATGTTTGAGGCGGCGGATTTGGTGAAATATGCGGGTCTTAAGGCTGTGGTTGATGAAAATGACCGTAACCTGCTTATTGCTGTAGAGTACGTCAATGCAACCAAGGAGTCGGAGTCGGAGGAACGCAAACGTGTGAAGCCCAAGGAGGAACCAATGGTTAAACGTAGCCGTCGTCAGCGTGCCCTGCTGCTATGTATCAATGGGGCGTTGGCCCTGGCAGGTGTCGTGCTGTTTGTGTGGGCGGCTGTGATAGTATATAATATGTTTTTCTGATGGCAATGTCCCCAAGTAAATTGAGAATTGAAAATTGAGAATTGATAATTACTTTCCGGACTTGGCTTCCTGTAAACCGTAAACTGTAAACTGTAAACCATAAACTGTAAACCGTAAACTGTAAACCGTAAACCGTAAACCATAAACCGTAAACCGTAAACCATAAACTGTAAACCATAAACCGTAAACCATAAACCGTAAACTGTAAACTGTAAACCGTAAACTGTAAACTGTAAACGAAGATAATGGAGTTTGTTAATCCTGCCTGTCTGCTGTTGCTGTTGCTGCTCATTCCCTACACCATCTGGTTTTTCCTTATCAGGGGCAAGAAGGAGCCCTCGATGAAGATTCCTTCCACCGAGGCCTATCAGCAGGCTTCCAAGTCGCTCAGACAGCGCCTGATGTGGTTGCCCTTTGCCCTGCGTGCGCTGTGCTTCGCCATGATTGTGGTGGTGCTGGCCAGACCTCAGTCGTATAATCGTTGGAACGACTCTGAGGTGGAGGGCATTGATATCATGCTGGCCATGGATGTATCTACCAGTATGCTGGCCATGGACTTTAAGCCTAACCGTGTAGAGGCCGCGCGCATGGTGGCTACTGATTTCGTGTCACGCCAAAAGCATGACAATATCGGCCTTACCATCTTTGCCGGCGAAGCGTTTACCCAGTGTCCGCTTACCACTGACCATGAGGCCCTGCTACAGATGTTTAGCAACATAAGCTGTGATTTGCCGGCTACTGGCATGATTGAAGATGGCACGGCCATTGGCATGGGCATTGCAAATTCTGTCAGCCGCCTACAAGAGAGCAAGGCCAAGAGCAAGGTTGTTATCCTGCTTACCGATGGCTCTAACAACATGGGTGAGATTTCACCGCTCACCGCGGCAGAGATGGCCAAAGCCCTGGGAGTGCGTGTATATACCATCGGCGTAGGCACCAACGGCACTGCCATTTTTCCATATACCTTGCCTGGTGGCAGTGTAAGCTATACCCGTAGGCCGGTGGAGATTGATACTAATATGCTTAAGGAGATTGCCCGCATTACTGACGGCAAGTTCTATCGGGCTACTAACAACAATGAGCTGGAGAAGATTTACGAAGACATATCTAAGTTGGAAAAGTCGCGTATTATGGTCACCAACTATACCAAGCGCCATGAGGCTTACCATTTGTTTGCCATAATCGCCATTGCAGCCTTGCTGCTGGAACTCCTGCTCAGCAATACGCTTTTGCGTAAGATACCATAATTACTCATCTTATATCACACTCACATAGTCTGAATATGTTTAGATTTGCCAATCCTGAATACTTATATTTGCTGATGGCTGTTCCGCTGCTGGTGATGCTGTTCTGGCTAAACCGCAGGGTGGGCCACAGGAGGCTGCTGCGACTTGGTAAGCCGAAATACGTCAAACGCCTCATGGCCGAAGTGTCGGAGACGAGAGTCTGGGTAAAATTTTCTCTCCTTATGGCGGCGCTGACTCTTATTGTGCTTATGTTGGCCCGGCCTCAGATGGGTATGCGCATGAAGACCGATTCGCTGATGGGCATTGAGGTGGTAGTGGCTATGGATGTGTCTAACTCTATGATGGCTGCCGACGTGGAGCCTACTCGCCTGTCCAAGGCTAAGCAGGTGGTCGGCTCTCTATGTTCCAGGCTGCGTAACGACAAGGTGGCATTGGTGGTTTTTGCCGGCAATGCTTTCCTGCAGATGCCTATGTCGGCTGACAATGTGTCGGTCAGGATGTTTCTTGACGCTATCAGCACGGGCATGATTCCCACTCAGGGTACATCCATTGCCGAGGCTCTTAACATTAGCAGCAGCAGCTTCTCCGCCCAAAAGGATGTGAAGCGTGCCGTGGTGCTCATCACTGACGGTGAGGACCATGAGGGTGGGGTGGAGGATGCCCTTGGTGAACTGAAGAAAAAAGGCGTCAGCGTCTATGTGCTGGGCATCGGCAGCACCAAGGGTTCACCTATAAAGATGGGTAATGACTATATGCGCGACATGGACGGCAATGTTGTCATCACCAGGCTGAACGAGGATATGTGCAGGCAGATAGCCGGTACAGCCGGCGGCAGTTATATTCATATCGACAACAGCAACTCTGCGCAGGACCAGCTGGTGGATGAACTTAATCACTTGCAGCGCTCTGAGCTGTCGGCCAATGCCTACGAGGAGCACTATGACCTCTTCCCCTGGCTTGCTATTGCGGTGCTCGTCTTGTTGGTGATGGAGGTTGTGCTGCAGTCGCGCAAGAGTCACTATTTTGATTCCTGGAGCCTTTTCTCCGTTCGTCAGAGTGGTGGCAAGACTATGATTATCGCCTTTGTTGCCTGCATGGCTTCTGTGCCGTCACCCTTGTCAGCCCAGTCGCCTACCAAGGTGCAGACCCATAAGGGCAATGTGGCTTTCAGCAAGAAGCAGGACTCGCTGGCCGTAATTCATTATCAGAAAGCCCTTGCGCTGGATAGCACCAATTTCAAGGCTCATTATAATCTGGGTAATACCTATTTGCGCCAGGGCAAGGCCCAGGATGCCCTCCGCGAATATGAGAAGAGTGCCCAGTGCTCACCGTCAAGACTTGTGGCATCGGGCATCTATCACAACATAGGAGTCATCAACCAGACTGTCAAGGACTATGATAAGGCTATTGATGCCTACAAGAAATCGCTGCGTGCCTATCCGCTGGACAACCGCACTCGCTATAATCTGGCACTCTGCCAGCATCAGCGTAAGAAAAATCCCAATCCGCAAACACAGCCTCAACAAAACAAGGACAATAAGCAGGGGCAGGACAAGAATAAGCAACAGCCGCCTAAGGATAATCAACAGCAACAGAATCAGAAAAACCAACAGCAGCAGTCTGACCAGAAGATGTCGAAGCAGAATGCTGAACAGATGCTGCGAGCCGTGCAGATGCGTGAACGCGATACCCAGGACAAACTGAAGCGCAAGATGCAACAGGTGGGGCGCCGCCACCTGGAGAAAAATTGGTAACCAAGATAAATTGGATGTATCTATAAGCAAAAAAAATGAGGAAAATTCTTTCATTATTATTTCTGTTTGTTGCAGTCACGGCCGAGGCGGCCGTGGTGGTAACTGCCAAGGCTCCGGCATCGGTAGGGGTGGGTTCTCAGTTTCGCCTGCAATATACGGTTAATAGTGCTGACGTCAACGGCCATCCTCAAATAGGTAACATTGCAGGATTTGATATTGTCTACGGACCTGCGGTGTCCACCAGCCAGAGTGTGCAGATCTATAATGGCAACAAGACGGAAAACTCTTCTACTACCTTTACCTACACACTGATAGCCCGTAAGGAAGGCACCTATCAGATGCCCTCCGTCACCCTCAATGTGGGCGGTCGCAACTACTCCTCCAACAGGCCCACGGTGCATGTTGCGAAGGCTGGTAGCGGGCAAGTCCGTCAGCAGTCGGGCAGCAGTCAGCCCTATCAGCAGCCTGCTGCTCAGTCGCGTTCTTCGCAAGGCTCCGGTCGTGTGGCGCCCGGCGATTTGTATATTGAAGTATCCTCCAACAAGAAGGTTGTCTATGAGCAGGAGCCGGTATTGCTGTCATATAGGGTTTATACCACTCAGGCCCTTGAGCAACTGCAGGGAAAGATGCCTGACCTTAAGGGCTTTGTGGCTAAGGAGGTGCCACTGCCTCGCGATAAGCACCTAAGCGTGGTTAATCATAATGGGCGCACGGTGCAGACTACCACGTGGAGCCAATATGTGATGTTTCCTCAGCAGAGTGGCAAACTGACCATTCCCTCCATTCCCTTCGAGGGGGTGATAGCTTACGCCAATCGCAATATAGATCCTATTGATGCCTTCTTCTTCGGCACCAGTGCCACCACCCATGTTAATCATACCGTCAATGCCCCCTCGCTCGACATCACCGTCAAGCCCCTGCCGTCCAGGCCGCCGGGATTCTCTGGGGCGGTGGGCAGCAATTTCAGCATTACTGCTGCCGTGGCCACTAAGACTCCGCGCGAGAACGAGACTCTCACCCTGATGGTCAAGGTGCACGGCATTGGCAATATTGACCTCATCAGTCCTCCCGAGGTGCGCTTCCCCTCCGATTTTGAGACTCTTGACAGCAAGCAGAACGCTAACACTCAGCTTACACCTCAGGGAATGGATGGTGATATGACGATAGAGTATTATGCCATACCCAACCACAAAGGGCAGTTCACTATTCCGCCTGTGGAACTGACTTATTTTAATCCTGCTGACGGTGCATATCACACTGTATCTACGGGCAAGGCTATCGTGGTCAACGTTGCCAAGGGCAATCCCAATTCTTACGCGGCACGCCAGCGCATGAAGAATGATGATATCCGCCATATCCATCTCGACCCACTGTCATCGGGCGAAAATTCCTCTAAGGGAAGCCAGATACCTGTTTATTTGGCTTATCTGCTGCTTTTGGCGGCCTTTGTGACGATATATAAACTGTTGCAACTGCGCCAGCACCGTAATGATGATGTGCAGGGCCGCTCGTTGCGCAAGGCAGGCAGCAGGGCCAATGCCAGACTCAAGGATGCCTATGCCAAGATGCAGGCTGACCAGCCTGCTGAGTTCTATGCCGCTACGCTCAGCGCACTCCGCAATTTTGTGGCCGACAAGATGACCCTTCCTGCCACGGATGTTACTAAGGAGAAAATATCTGCCCTCTTTGCAGACTACGGTGTGCCTGATGACATTGCCAGCCGCTATATCAACCTGGTAAGTAACTGCGAGCTGCATATCTATGGTGTCAGTTCGGTCAGCCACGATGAGATGCGTGCCGCCTACAATGATGCAGAGGATATCATCGCCAAGCTCAATCCGTTGCTTAAGAAGAAAAAGATGAATCGTACCTTGTTTATAATAATAGCGTTGATGTGCAGTATGAGCCTGTCAGCGCAGAATAAGGCGGAGGCTGACACTCTCTATTCACAACACCATTATGCGGAGGCCGCTGAGGCTTATGTCAAGCTGCTCAAAACTCGTCCTCACGATGCCCAGCTGCTTTATAATCTGGGCAACAGCTATTATCGCCTTAAGGATATGTCACATGCCATTCTGGCATACGAGCGTGCAGCAAAGCTTAACCCCTCAGATGCAGACTGCCGCCATAATCTTGCCATGGCCCGCGCGCAGACTCAAGATAAGTTCTACTCGCCTAGCGACCTTGACATTGCCTGGTCGTTTAATAAGCTGGTCAACATCTTTGGTGCGTCGGGATGGGCCTGGCTGGCTGTAGTGGCATTTGCATTGCTGCTGGCAGCCATACTGGTGCTGCGTTTCAGCAGTACTCGGGGACTTAAGAAATCGGCCTTTGCTGTAATCTTGCTTTCTGCGGTGTTTGTTGCGATGTTTAATATCTTTGCCTTGATTCAGCGTTCAAAATATAACGACCACTCCTCGGCCATAATTATGACTACCACTAAGCTGATGAGTACCCCTGACACCACAGGCACTAACCTCTTCACCCTTCACGGCGGCACAAAGGTTTCGCTTAATGATACTACCCTGCCTGCGTGGACTGAAGTTTCTCTTAGCGATGGTCAGAAGGGTTGGATAGACAATAGGGATTTTGAAAAAATATAAACAGATAATATTATGAAAAGATTATCCGTGTTTTTCCTTATGGTTATTGGCGGCTTTTTTGCTTTCGCCCAGACGGCCAGTTCTCTGGATGTTTATATCCTTGACCCCACTGACACCGACACCAATGTCCGCAGTGCCCCCAAGGGGAAGGTTGTGGACAAGATTCCTGCTGAAGGCATATGGATGCTTGCGGTAAGCAAACCGCGCAATGGTTGGTGGCAAATCAACAACGGTATGTATTATGACGCTGTTCCTGACAACAATCCTGACGGTGATGCCTTCATCTCACTTCATGGCTCTACTACCGGCTATTGGATTCACTATAGTTGTATAGGGTTTGGTCTGGTCGGTAATGGCAGCGGACATAAGTTCCTCGCCGCTCCCGACAATAAGGCACGTGCTGTCTATATCAGCAGGATTGACGAGCAAGTGCACCCTCTTGAATTGCGTGGTGATTGGGTGAAGGTAGTTACCCTTGACGGCAAGCATACCGGCTGGATACCAACGTATATTATTTGTGACAATCCTCTTACTACCTGTCCTTAGAGGCTGCTGATATATCTTGGACGAAACTATAATATTTGGGGTATTTGGCGCAATAATTGTGGAAATATAATTATCTTTGCACACATTCTCTCAAACTTACGTATTTTAATTGTCAAATCATCAAATAAAAATGTATAGGACTAAGACATGTGGCCAGTTGCGCATCAGCGATGTAGGCCAGCAGGTAACCTTGGCGGGCTGGGTACAGAGAACCCGCAAAATGGGAGGCATGACCTTTGTTGACCTCCGCGACCGCTACGGTATCACGCAGCTTGTTTTTAACGAAGAGACAGACAAGGCCCTATGCGATGAGGCCAACAAGCTGGGGCGCGAATTTGTCATTCAGGTGGTGGGCACTGTGAATGAGCGCTACAACAAGAATCCCAAGATGCCTACCGGCGATATCGAGATAATCGTCAGCACTCTCACGGTGCTTAACGCCAGCCTCACACCTCCTTTTACCATTGAGGAGAACTCCGACGGCGGTGACGAGCTGCGTATGAAGTATCGCTACCTCGACCTGCGTCGCTCCAACGTAAGGGCCAACCTCGAGCTACGTCATAAGTTCTGCCTCGCCGTTCGCCACTTCCTCGACTCCAAAGGTTTCCTCGAGATAGAGACTCCCGTGCTGGTAGGTTCTACCCCCGAAGGCGCACGCGATTTCATCGTGCCTTCTCGCATGAATCCCGGCCAGTTCTATGCTCTGCCCCAGAGCCCACAGACGCTCAAGCAGTTGCTCATGGTAGCTGGTATGGACCGCTATTTCCAGATAGTCAAGTGCTTCCGCGATGAAGACCTCCGTGCCGACCGTCAGCCTGAGTTCACCCAGATAGATTGCGAGATGAGCTTCGTGGAGCAGGACGACATTATCCGCACCTTTGAGGAGATGACCAAGTACCTCTTCAAGGAAGTGCGTGGCTATGACCTCGGCGAGGCCCCCTTCCTGCGCATGCCCTGGCTTGAGGCTATGACCCGCTTCGGTTCCGACAAGCCCGACATGCGCTTCGGCATGGAGTTTGTAGAGCTGATGGATGTGCTCAAGGGCACTGGCGAGTTTGGTGTCTTCAATGAGGCAGCCTATATCGGCGGTATCTGTGCCAAGGGTTGCGCTGCTTATACCCGCAAGCAGATTGACGAGCTCACCAATTTCGTCAAGAGCCCCCAGATAGGCGCCAAGGGTCTCGTATATGCCCGTGTGGCTGAGGATGGCAGCGTCAAGAGCAGCGTCGACAAGTTCTACACCTCCGAGGTGCTCAGCCGCCTTGCTCAGAAGATGCAGGCAGAGCCCGGCGACCTCATCCTCATCATCAGCGGTCCCGATGCCATGAAAGCCCGCAAGCAGCTCTGTGAGTTGCGCCTGCTGATGGGCGACCGCCTCGGCCTGCGTGACAAGAATAAGTTTGCCCTTCTGTGGGTCGTAGACTTCCCAATGTTTGAGTGGAGCGACGAGGAGCAGCGCCTCATGGCCATGCACCATCCGTTCACAGCCCCCAAGCCCAGCGACATTCCCAAGCTCGACACCGACCCAGCTTCTGTGCTGGCCGATGCCTACGACATGGTGTGCAACGGTGTTGAGGTCGGCGGTGGTTCTATCCGTATCCACGACGCAGTCCTTCAGGCCAAGATCTTTGAGGTGCTCGGCTTTACCCCCGAGAAGGCTCAGGAGCAGTTCGGCTTCCTCATGAATGCCTTCAAGTACGGAGCACCTCCTCACGGTGGTCTGGCCTATGGTCTTGACCGCTTCGTGAGCCTCTTTGCAGGCCTCGACAGTATCCGCGACTGCATCGCCTTCCCCAAGAACAACTCTGGCCGCGACGTGATGCTTGACGCACCCTCTGCCGTTGACCAGGCACAGCTCGACGAGCTCAAGCTGATGCTGGCGCCTGTGGAAAAGTAATCTTTTGCTGACCACATGGCAGTATTTCCTGCCACTGATAAACCAATGTCCGCCAAAAGCATTCTGCGCTTTTGGCGGACATTCTTATGGACAGGCTCAGCCATCACATAGTCGCGAGGAAGTAAAATCTAATCGCGCCGAAACAAAATCTAATCGCGCCGAAACGAAATCTAATCGCGCACAAGTCAAATCTAATCGCGCCGAAACCGAACACCTCTGCGCATTTAGAAAAAATGTTCTCGCGATGAGGAAAAATGTTCGCGACATTGGTCGCTAAAAAGCGCCCAATATTGTTTCTACATTGCAGCCTGACCGTTTCCCGTGGCTTTATTCGTCGGCATCATCGGTGATTTCTCCCATCTGTCCGCGGTCGATGTCGGTATTGTTGTCGTTAGGGTTTACACCCTGAAACAGTGCTCCCACGAACTTCACTTCCAGGTCCTTTTTTCGTTTCTTCTGTTCGCTGGTGCCTCTGGTGTCTATCTCCTGAATGGTGGGGCCGATGTCAGTAATCTTGCGGTTAAGATTATCAGCAGCCGTCTGGTCACCGTTCTTGATGGCTTCGATGGTCTGGTCGATGAGGTCTTCGTACTGGTCGAGGGCGGCATCATACTTGTTTTGTTCGCCGCAGGCCATGAGTCCAAAGGCTGCAATGGCAATGAGGATGATTTTTTTCATGTATCTTTGTCAGATTAGAAGTTATGCAATGCAAAGATAGATTATTTTATCCATACCAAGAGCCGTTATGGTGGCATTTTCGCTTTTTGTTTCGCTTTTCGTTTTCGTTAACTTGTCCGTTCAATCGGAATAATCCGTGGTTAAAAAACACAGATTGCACGGATCTAACGGCTTTTTGTTTTTGTTTTCGTTTTCGTTTTCGTTAATTCGTTTTCATTTTCATTTTTTATCGTACTTTTGCAGTATGAATATTGCTTTGCTTGCTTCGGGGGGCGTTGACAGCGCCGTGGCTACTCATCTGCTCTGTGAAAGAGGGGAGAAGCCTACCTTATTTTATATTATCATAGGCGCGCACGAGGACAGTGAGTTTTCATGCACTATGGAGGAGGATCTTGAAATGGTTAATCTCTTGGCGCGCCAGTATGGGTTAAAAGTAGAGACTGTTGACCTTCACCGCGACTATTGGGAGCAGGTTGTCGGCTATCTTATCGACAGGGTTAAAAAGGGACTCACACCTAATCCCGATGTTATGTGTAACAGCCTTATTAAGTTTGGCTGTTTTTATGACAGGGTAGGTAAGGACTTTGACAGGATAGCTACGGGTCACTATGCATCTACTCTGCTGCTGGATGGCGTGAAATATCTGGCCACATCGCCCGATCCGGTGAAGGATCAGACGGACTTTCTTTGCCAAATCACTTCGGAACAACTTAGCATTCTTGACTTTCCCATTGGATTGATGCAAAAGAGGGAGGTTCGCGACATTGCGGAGCGCAACGGTCTGGCCCCAGCTCATCGCAAGGATAGCCAGGGCATCTGTTTTCTTGGCAATACTACCTACAATGCTCTGCTGCGTCATTATCTTGGCGAACGGCAGGGTAATATCGTGGAGTGGGAAACTGGCAGAGTGCTTGGGCAGCACCAGGGTTATTGGTTTTTCACCTTGGGCCAGCGCAAGGGATTGCGGCTAGGTGGCGGGCCATGGTTTGTAGTGAAAAAGGATATTGATGACAATATTGTTTATGTAACACGCAATATTGAGAGCCCTGGCCTTTTATGCAATGCCAGCGAGTTTGCTCTCAGCGATTGGCATGAAATAAGATCTGGCCAAGGTTCTTCCTCTTTAGTACCTACTCTTTCTTCACCTCCCTTCGCTTGTTATTTTAAAATCCGTCATTCGCCAGAGTTTGAGGAAGGCACGTTTGGCTACTCCGAACAGACTGGACGTTATGTGGTGAAGTGTAACCGTACTTTGCGTGGAGTGGCCCCAGGGCAATTTGCCGTTATTTATGTACCTTATTCTGATGGTCGCAATATATGCCTTGGCAGTGGCGAAATTATGTGGAAAGAATAGAAATTCTTCTTTCTGTTGCATTTTTTTGCGTATTTAGCATTGAAATTCCAAAATTTGTGAATATCTTTGCACCGATATAATTATTAAATAAAGATTATGGCAACTAAGAAATCAAGACTGGAGGTGTTGCGCTCACTCTTGCAGGAGCACACATTTGAGAGCCAGGAGGGAATCCTTCGTGCGTTGATAGACAGCGGATTTTCCGTGGCCCAGCCTACGTTGTCGCGAGACCTCAGAGCCCTGAAGGTGTCAAAGGTGTTTACTGAAAGTGGTACTTATGCCTACGTTTTGCCTCAGGCAAAGGTGGAGCATGAGGTCCGCCGGCATGTGGTGCCGCACACCTATGGTTTTCAGTCTGTGGAATTTTCTGGCAATTTGGCGATTATTAAGACTGCAAGCGGTTATGCCAGCTCACTGTCGGGTGAGCTTGACAATCTCAATTCCAGGGAGGTGCTGGGCACTGTGGCTGGTGATGATACTATCATCGTTGTGCTACGGGAGGGTACTTCTCGCAGTGTGGTAACCAATATGCTTAAAGCGGTTATTCCTCATTATGGGGAGTAGAGAGGAGGCATAACGATGCACAATAGTGAGGAAGAAATCATTGAAAATATAAAGGTTCTCGTGGCCGATGAGTCTCACGAGAAGTATGTTGACACCATTTTGCAGACGATAGCAGATGCTGCCAAGGATCGCGGTACGGGTATTGCCAAGCGCACCCATGAGTATCTGACTACGAAGATGAAGGAGGCCAAGGCAGTGATTGCCTTGGTGGGAGATAGTTTTGCGGGTTTCAGCTATATTGAGACATGGGGTAATAAGAAGTATGTTACTACCTCAGGTCTTATTGTCCATCCCGATTTCCGCCACTTGGGTATAGCCAAGCGGATTAAGGACATGACCTTCACCTTGGCCCGTATGCGATGGCCTCACGCCAAGATTTTCTCGCTTACCAGTGGTAAGGCTGTCATGAAGATGAACACAGCCTTGGGCTATCAGCCGGTCACCTTTGATGACCTTACTGACGATGAGGCTTTCTGGCGCGGCTGTGAGGGGTGCGTCAACTATCCCGTTCTCAAGGAACGCAACCGTAAGTTCTGCATATGTACTGCCATGCTCTTTGACCCCGAAGAGCATCTTCCGGCCAAGATTCCCCAGGCGGTGTTGGATCGTATTGCCCGCCTGGAGGGTCACGCCATTAATAATAAATCACAAACAGAATAATGCTATATGGAAAAGAAGAAGGTCGTTGTCGCCTTTTCGGGCGGACTTGATACCAGCTACACCGTCATGTATCTGGCCAAGGAAAAAGGATACGAAGTATATGCAGCCTGTGCCAACACCGGCGGTTTCAGCCTTGAGCAGCTGAAAGCCAACGAGGAGAACGCCTATAAGCTTGGTGCTACCAAGTATGTTACTCTTGATGTCACTCAGGAGTATTATGATAAGTCGCTTAAGTATATGGTCTTTGGAAATGTGTTGCGCAACAATTGCTATCCCATCTCTGTCAGCTCCGAGCGCATATTCCAGGCCCTTGCCATAGCGCGCTATGCCAATGAGATTGGCGCCGATGCTATTGCCCATGGCAGCACAGGGGCAGGCAATGACCAGATTCGCTTTGACATGACTTTTCTCGTCAAGTCGCCTGGCGTGGAGATTATCACCCTTACCCGTGACAACAACCTCAGCCGTCAGGAGGAAGTTGACTATCTCAATCAGCATGGTTTCAATGCCGATTTCGCCAAGCTGAAATATTCTTATAACGTAGGCATCTGGGGCACCAGCATCTGTGGTGGCGAGATACTCGACAGTACTCAGGGCTTGCCCGAAAGTGCATACCTTAAGCATCCCACCAAGACGGGTACTGAGATTCTCTCACTCGGCTTTGAGAAGGGCGAACTGGTCAGTGTCAACGGAGTGAAATATGACGATAAGATTAAGGCCATACAGGCCGTGGAGGAGATAGGGGCCGCCTATGCCATAGGTCGCGACTGTCATGTGGGTGACACCATCATTGGCATCAAGGGTCGCGTGGGCTTCGAGGCCGCAGCCCCCATGCTTATTATCGGTGCCCACCGATTTTTGGAGAAATACACCCTCAGCAAGTGGCAGCAGTACTGGAAGGATCAGGTCAGCAACTGGTATGGCATGTTCCTCCACGAAAGCCAGTATCTGGAGCCTGTGATGCCCGACATTGAGGCTATGCTCCAGAGCAGCCAGCGTAATGTCAACGGTACTGTCACTCTGGAACTTCGGCCTTATTGCTTCCAGACCGTAGGCTGCGACACTCCCGACGACCTTGTCCACAACAAACTTGGCGAATACGGCGAGACTGCCAAGGCTTGGACCTCAGAGGACGCTAAGGGTTTCATCAAAGTGACGGCCACTCCATTGCGTGCATATTATTCAGTACACCCAGACGAGAGATAAAAAGCCTACCCCCTCCCCCTCCCAAAAGGAGGGGAGTATGAAAGATAGTAGTGTCTGAGTATGAAAGATGAATACATAATAAATGAACGAGTTATGCAATACTAACAGGCCATCCCCCTTCCCTTTGGGAGGGGTTAGGGGTAGGCTCCGTATCGGAATTTTTGGCGCAGCCGGCTATACCGGCGGCGAACTGATGCGCCTGCTGCTTAATCATCCGGCGGCGGAGATAGCTTTTGCTCACTCCGAGAGCAATGCCGGCAACCTTGTGAGCGATGTTCACGAGGGAATGGTGGGAGATTGTGAACTGTGCTTTTGCCGCGACTATAGTTTTGGCCACGTTGATGTCATTTTTCTTTGCTTCGGTCACGGTAAGAGTGAAGCCTTCCTTAAGGAGCACACTATTCCTGCCGATGTCAAGGTTATTGACCTTGCCCAGGACTTCCGTATTGCTGGCAAGCATGATTTTGTTTACGGCCTGCCTGAGATGCATCGCGATGCAATCCGCAAGGCCAACCGTCTCGCCAACCCCGGCTGCTTCGCTACCTGCATCCAGCTGGCCCTGCTGCCTGCCCTCAAGGCTGGCATCCTAAGCGGCGACATACATGTCAACGGCATCACCGGCAGCACCGGGGCAGGCCAGAAGCCCGGCGCCACCACCCATTTCTCTTGGCGCAACGACAATATCTCCGTCTATAAGGCATTCACCCATCAGCACCTGCTCGAGATCAACCAAACTGTACAGGAGCTAACCCCCGGCTATACGGGTAGGGTGCTCTTCATTCCCCAGCGCGGCTGTTTTGCCCGCGGCATATTTGTAAGCGCCTACGCACGGTGCTCTGCTCCGATAGAGGAAGTGCATAGCCTCTACGCCGACTACTATAAGGACGCTCCTTTCACTCACGTAGTCAGCCATAGTCCCGACCTTAAGCAGGTGGTCAATACCAACAAGGCTGTTGTCTATGTGGAGAAATATGAAGACCAGCTGCTTATGCTCTGCTGCATCGACAATCTCCTCAAAGGTGCTGTAGGTCAGGCAGTGCAGAATATGAATCTTATGTTCGGCCTCGACGAGGAGGCTGGTCTCCGACTAAAGGCCTCTGCTTTTTAGACCAATAACCGGCAACTGTTGACCACAGTGTGGCACGGTTTTTATGCACGGCCCCAGTCGGGGCTTGACTCAAATCTCAAACTTTCAAGACATGCAGCTTTTTGATGTTTATCCTCTCTTCGATATAGCCATCGACCACGGCAAAGGGTGCCGTGTATGGGACACCAACGGCAATGAATACCTCGACCTCTACGGCGGCCATGCCGTAATCAGCGTAGGCCACTGCCATCCTCACTATGTGGAGGCGATGACTACGCAGCTTAACAAGCTTGGTTTCTATAGCAATTCAGTCATCAACCCCCTGCAAAAAGAGTTTGCACGCCGACTGGGCAAGGCCTGTGGCTATGATGATTACCAGTTGTTTCTCATCAACTCTGGCGCCGAGGCCAACGAGAATGCCCTCAAGCTCGCCTCCTTCCATAATGGTCGCACACGCGTCCTATCCTTAGAGAAAGCTTTCCATGGCCGCACCTCCCTGGCGGTAGAGGCTACGGCGAACCCTAAGATTATTGCCCCAATCAATGCCAACCACCATGTTACCTATCTGCCGCTCAACGACCTCGAGCCGTGGCGCCGGGAGATTGAGAAGGGCGACGTCTGTGCTGTGATTATCGAATGCATACAAGGCGTAGGCGGCATCCGCATGGCCACGGCTGAGTTTATGCAGGGGCTCCGCAGCCTGTGTGACGAGCATGACACTGTTCTCATTTGCGACGAGATACAGTGTGGTTACGGCCGTAGCGGCAAGTTCTTTGCACATCAGCATCTTGGGATAGCCCCTGACCTTATCACTGTGGCTAAGGGTATTGCCAATGGCTTCCCGATGTCAGCACTGCTTATCTCGCCTAAGTTTAAGCCTGTCTTCGGCCAGCTGGGCACCACCTTTGGTGGCAACCACCTGGCTTGCGCCGGTGCACTTGCTGTTCTGGATATTATTGAGAACGAGCATCTGGTTGACAATGCTGCTGAGGTAGGCGACTACCTGATGACCCGCCTCAAGAACGAACCCCTCCCTCATGTTGTCGATGTACGCGGCCGTGGCCTTATGATAGGTATTGAGCTGGACATCCCCTATAAGGAGATACGCAACCGACTCGTCAAGGAGCAGCATGTATTCACTGGTTGCTCAGGCACTAATACCCTGCGCCTTTTACCGCCTCTTACTCTGACAAAGGCTGAGGCTGACGAGTTTGTGGAGAAACTCAGGGCTGTGCTTGCCAATAACTGCTAACCACAAAGGCGTGCAATTCGGCCGCGTGGGTCCAATTCTACCTGTTTAGCAGCATTTTGTGCCAAATTATTTTTAAAAAGAGTGCTCCGTTTTCGTTTTTGCAGTGCCAATGCGAAAGCGGAGACTAATTTTTGTCTAAATTCGCAAGCAATAAAATTCAGATAGACTATGCTAAAGGACAGCAAAACCATTGTAATTGTAGGAAGCAGCAATACCGACCTCGTTGTCAGGGTAGATTATTTTCCTAAGGCCGGTGAGACCATTATCGGTAGTGACTTTATGACCGCCCAGGGTGGCAAGGGAGCCAATCAGGCAGTGGCCGTGGCGCGCCTTGGTGGCGAGGCTGTCTTCGTGGCTCGACTAGGCAATGATTCTTTTGGCGAAATCACACTGTCCTCGTTGCGCAAAGAGGGTATTGACCTCCGTCATGTTCAGCTCACCGAGGGAGTAGCCTCCGGCGTGGCCACCATCACCGTGGACGCCCATGGCGAGAATTCCATCGTTGTGGCCAGCGGAGCCAATGCGCTTCTTACTCCCCAGGATGTTGACCTTGCCGCGGCCGACATAAGGCAGGCTGCCATTCTGCTTATGCAGCTTGAGACCCCGCTGCCCACTCTCGTCCAGGCTGCCCGCCAGGCCAAGGCTGCCGGCACCCTCGTGGTGCTCAATCCCGCGCCTTATCCTAAGCAGCCCCTGCCCGAGGAGCTCCTTCAGAACACTGACATCATCATACCCAACGAGACTGAGGCCGCCTATATGACTGGCATCGAGGTGACTGATGAGTCCTCCGCCCTACGGGCCATTCGCAAGATACAGTCCATGGGCGTGGCCAATGTTATCATCACCGTGGGCAGCAAGGGAGCCTACACCCTGGCCGACGACCAGCTGGTCAATGTCCCTGCGTTCCCGGTAGAAGCCGTTGATACCACCGCCGCCGGCGACACCTTCTGCGGTGCCCTCTGCGTAGCCCTCACCAAGGGGCTCGCCATGTCTGAAGCCATACGCATGGCCAACAAGGCAGCCTCTATCTCCGTCACGCGCCGTGGTGCCCAGCCATCTGTGCCCACTGCCGCCGAAGTGTTTTAGCTGGTAACAAACAACTCACAATGCTGCGCAGTTCTGCTGCGTGGCTACCTTGCGGACTTGGCAAAAACCTAAAATTTCAAATAAGACAAAACCATGTTTATCGTAACAAGCAGCACCCTCGCCGTCATCCTGTGCGTAGTAACTATGCTATGCTGGGGCAGCTGGGGCAACACACAGAAACTGGCCGGCAAGAGCTGGCGCTATGAACTCTTCTACTGGGACTACATCGTGGGCATCCTGCTCTTCTCTCTTGTAGTCGGTTTTACCCTTGGCAGCAATGGCGAGGGCGGACGTGCCTTCCTCACCGACCTTGGCCAGCTCGATGCTACACGTGCCGGCAGTGCCATACTGGGCGGTATCATTTTCAATGCGGCTAATATCCTGCTCACGGCAGCCGTCAGTATCTCCGGCCTTGCCATAGCATGGCCTATCGGCCTGGGCATCGCCCTGGTGCTTGGTGTATTTCTCAACTACATCCTTGCCCCCAACGGCAATCCCGCCCTGCTCGCCCTTGGCGTTGCCCTTGTGCTCGGCTCCGTCATCTGCAACGGCGTAGCCTCCGGCAAGAACTCCAAGTCTTCCGGTCGCGGCATCAGCAAGAAGGGGCTTACCCTCACCATCGTCAGCGGTCTGCTCATGGGCATCTTCTATCCCTTCGTGGCCTACGCCATGGACCTCAGCAGCTGCACCAGCCCCGCCGCAGGCATGGCTACCCCCTACAGCGCCTTCTTCCTCTGCGCCCTGGGAGCCTTCTTGAGCAACTTTGTGTTTAATACCATTCTCATGCGTCGCCCCATCTCCGGTGAGCCCGTCACCTACAGACAGTATTTCGCCGGTCGTCCCGCCACCCACCTTGTGGGCATCCTCGGCGGTTGCATCTGGGGTCTTGGCACCGTGCTGAGCTATATATGCTCCGGCAAGGAGGCCAACCTCGGCCCTGCCATCAGCTATGCCCTGGGCCAAGGCTCTCCCATGATAGCCGCCCTGTGGGGCATCTTTATCTGGAAGGAGTTTAAGGGCGCCAACGCTGCCGTCCGCCTGTTGCTCTTCTTCATGTTCGTAGCCTTCATCGTAGGCGTCTATACCATCATCGCCGCACGCGGATAAGGCCGTAGGCGAGAGTCTTGTCAAGGTCGGCATTGCCGGCTGGCGTAAATAGATATCCTTTCGTTTCAGACACGATAAGACAAGTTGTCTTCGCGCCCATGCTCCAACTAAGAGCGTGGGCGCGAATCTTTTGTGTGTGTTCATATATTTTGGCAACAATATAGCAGTTGGCCAGATTACAGTCTCTGCGAAATAGTCATGCTCTCTCTGCGCCAACATCTGTGTCATTGCCTATAAAAAATTAAAATGTTTTTTGCATACATTCCTGCAT